>CAYNGW010000164.1:0-5170 GCA_964396955.1 uncultured Rikenellaceae bacterium
TGCTGAATTACAGGTACTCATCCACGCGCGACAGACTTCTCTGGCTGGATGATCTTAAAATTGAAGGTGTTTTCCATGAGGATAAAGAACCGCCGGAAATCACCGAATGCAGGATCACGGGAATGAGATCCCTGGAAATAACTTTAAATGAGGAACCATCTGATGACATCCTGTTTCGTGCAAATTTTAAACTGGAGGATACCGGCAATCAGGCAGCATCTGTTGCACGGAAATCAGGTACAATATACAGTTTGGAATTTTCCGGTAATTTTGTGAACAAGACTACGAACATCTTGATTATAAACAATTTATGTGACAAACAGGGTAACTGTGCAAATGATGTCCGGATTAATTTCTCTCCCGTTTGGGCTGAGGCCGGAGACGTTGTAATATCAGAGATCATGGCCGATCCGCTGCCTGCAGTAAACCTGCCCGGGAAGGAATACCTTGAAATCTGTAACAGGAGCGAATTTCCTTTTGGTCTGAAAGACTGGAAACTTACATCAGGGGATCAGGATACATTCTTTCCGGGTATTGAGATGGAACCGGGTGGTTACCTGATATTATGCTCTGTCGCCGATACTGCATTATTTGGGGAATATGGGAAAGTAGTCGGAATGAAACCATTTCCGGCACTTACAAACGATGGGGAAATAATCGTGCTTTCAGACAGCCTGGGGAACCTGATCCATGGACTTGAATATTCATCAGGCTGGTATGGCAGCAGACTGAAAGAGGGAGGAGGGTGGTCACTTGAAGTTATTGATAAAGAATTTCCATTCTTTACAGGTGGCAACTGGGAAGCATCATCCTCACCTGCCGGAGGAACGCCCGGGAGAATGAATTCAGCTTCACGCAGCAATCCGGATATTTATTTTTACGGAATTCAGAATGTATTTCCTGAAGACAGTGTGACCATCAGTCTGTGGTTATCGGAAACGGTGCTTAACCTGTCAGGGGAAGCTGATAAAGCAGTCATAGGGAATGATCCTGCATTTTCTGTTTTCTCTGAGGATCCTGTTAACTGCAAATTCAGCATAAGAAGTGCCCGTCCCCTGGTTCCGGGACAAGTGTACACATTACACTTATCCACAGATGTTGCGGATTTTGCAGGTAACCTGCCTGAAAGGTACGGCTTCAGGTTTGGAATTCCGGAACAGGCGGAGAAAGAAGATATTGTTTTTAACGAGCTGTTATTCAATCCGATAGATGATGATCCTGATTTTATTGAGCTCATTAATTGCTCAGAAAAGATAATTGATGCTTCACGGCTATATCTGGCTTCAATAAATGAAAACGGTGACACCTCAGAAGTGCATCAGGTATCTGATGAACATGGTTGCTTTATTCCGGGTACATTTTATGCCGCAACCACGGATCCCGGGAAAGTTCTTGGCAGGTATTTCAGCTCTGATAAAGAATATGTTTACAAAATCCGGTCACTGCCCTCAATGCCTGATGACAAAGGGCACCTGCTTCTTTTAAACCGGGAGATGGAACTTATTGATCAGGTCATTTACAGCGAAGAGATGCATTATCCGCTTCTTGACGGGAGGGAAGGAGTATCGCTTGAAAAGATCAGGCCGCAGATTGCATCGGATGACCGGCTGAACTGGCATACTGCATCTGAGAGTTCAGGATGGGGAACTCCCGGTGCTGAGAATTCTGTTTTCATCCGGAGAGAACCGAAGGATGACCAGGTAGGATTTTCATCAGGGAAAATATCTCCTGATAATGACGGATATGAAGACCTGCTTGTGATTGATCTGAATCTTAAGGGTTTGGGGAATGTAGTGACTGTAACTGTTTTTGATGAAACAGGAAGCTATATAAGAAGGATCGCTGAAAACCTGTTTGCGGGAAATGAAGCATCAATTGTCTGGGATGGAACAGCCGATGACGGCACCCTGGTAAATACTGGAATATATGTTATTCTTACAGAACTATATAATGATCAGGGCAAAACGAAATCCTGGAAAAAAGTCTGCACGGTGATAAGGTAATTTACCCCCCGAATCCCCCTTCTAAAGGGGGGCTATAAACCTCTGGTTATCTAAGGGGATGCTGATTTGGGTTTGAACCCCCCTTCAGGGGGGCAGGGGGGTGAAAAACACTATAGAGTTGAGATCATCTCAGTCATGATTGCAGTCATGCGGTCTTCGGTTCTGGCAGCCTCCTGCATTACGGATTCATGGGTAGTATATTCAATTTTACCTTCAACGCCCAGATCGGTTATAATACTGACTGCAAAACATGGCAGGTTCATGTGACGTGCAACAATCACTTCAGGCACTGTCGACATTCCCACAGCATCGGCGCCGATGATCCTGAAATATTTGTATTCCGAAGGTGTCTCAAACGTTGGTCCGCTGGTAGCGAGATATATTCCTTTATGTATTCTGATCTTAAGATCCTGTGCGATCACCAGAGCTTTCCTGACAAGATATTTATCGTAAGCTTCCCCCATATCCGGGAAACGCGGTCCTATCCGGTCATCATTTTTCCCGATAAGAGGATTCGGAAGCAGGTTTATATGATCGGTAATTATCATGATATCGCCGATCTGGAAGGCAGGGTTGACTCCGCCGCCAGCATTGGATAAAAACAGGCATTTAATTCCAAGATATTTAAGTACCCTTACAGGTAATGCAACAAGTTCAGGGCCATATCCTTCGTAATAATGAAACCGTCCCTTCATGGCAACGATCTTCTTACGGCCGAAATCACCATAGATCAGCTTGCCCTCATGTCCTTCCACAGTGGAGACAGGGAAATTGGGAATATCCCTATAATCTATTTCAATACGGTTCTCTATTTTTGCAGCCAGTCCGCCAAGACCGGTACCAAGGATTATCCCTGCATCAGGACGGACAATTCCTTTTCCCCTAAGAAATTCTGTTGATTCGTTTATTTTTTCTAACATAATCAATTATCAGATTATCAAACTCTTCCTGGTCGTCATTTAAAAAATGTATCCCGACAGGGATATAATAAAATGCCGAACGGAATGGTTCTGCAATATTAGCAAATTCCCTCAACCTGACAGCATCTTTTTCTGTGGTTATTAAGTACTTCCGGGAAGATTTAAGCGAGCTCCATGCCTCCTTAATATTTTCAATATCATTTTTGTTAAACCTGTGATGATCACCAAATGGCAGGCTTATAATCTCACCAGCCCTGTTCTGAAGGTATTCTAAAAGCGGTTCCGGATCCGCAATACCTGTAACCAGCACTATACCGCGGTCCTCTGCATCAACCGGTGATATTATATCGTCTTCGGCAGCGGCGCCTTCAAATACAGGTAAAGGCTTTTTATAAGTTAGGGAAGTGAAATATAGATTTTGATAAGGAGCCTTACCTATATCCTTTACTATTAATCTCCGCCGGATAGGGGATACTGTTTCCGGTGATTTGGTTATAAGAATAATATCGGCCCTTCTCATATTGCTGATGCTTTCCCTCAGGTTGCCGTACGGAAGCATATGATCATTTATCATCAGCCTTTTAAAGCCGGTAAGGAGGATTGAAAAACCTGGAGTTATGCTTCTGTGCTGAAAAGCGTCATCAAGTATTATTATGCCAGTGTCCGGTTTTTCCCTCAGTATCTCATATACGCCATGTACCCTCCTCCTGTCAACGGCAATGGTTATTTCCGGAAATTTTCTGAACATCTGCAGTGGTTCATCGCCGATATCCTCAACCAGTGAGGTTTTTCCGGCAATCATGAAACCACGGGTTTTACGTTTATAGCCTCTGCTGAGAACCGCTACATTAAAATTACTTTTAAGAAGGGTAATAAGATATTCACTATGCGGTGTTTTGCCTGTGCCTCCGACTGCCAGGTTACCGACACAGATAACAGGTATCTGAAATTCGCGGGATTTCAGAATTTCTGCATTATACAGGAAATTCCTGATACCGGTAATCAATCCATAAATCAAAGATAGCGGATAAAGAAATATGCTCCTTCTTTTCTGCATAAATCAATGGATCTCAATAAAATATGGCAGCCTGGCCTGGATCCCTGTCAGATCCCTGATTTCCATAAGTTCATTATAAAACCTCATTGATCCGCCGAGTTCCTTCTTAAGAAGGTTAAGCCTGATGTCTCCGCCAAGCTGTTTCAGAAGCCTGGTATATGGATCTTCGATAGCAGGCAATTCTCTTACTGAGTACGTTTCGAGACCTGCCAGCTGAGCAGCGTCTTTTATTGCGTCTTTCAGACCTCCTATCTCATCTACAAGCCCTATCTTCTGAGCTTTATTGCCGCTCCATACACGTCCCTGTCCGATGCTGTCAACAGATTCAACATTCATTTTTCTTCCCGAAGCGACCTTACCGGTAAAATTGCTGTAAACCTGCTCGACGTTCATTTGCATAACCTCTTTTTCATAAACACTCATTGATCGAAATACTGATGGGAAATCGGAATAAGTGTTTGTATTCACCATTTCGGTGGTTATTCCAAGCTTCTGTTCCATAAACTTCCCGGCATTGGGAATGAGGCCAAACACACCTATTGATCCTGTTATGGTTGTGGGATTTGCATAGATCTTCGTACCCGGCGCAGAAATATAATAACCTCCCGAGGCTGCATAATTTCCCATTGATATAACTACAGGCTTAACTTTAGCGGCAAGCTCAAGCTCCCTCCAGATATTATCCGAAGCAACAGCATTGCCTCCGGGCGAATTAACCCTCATTACAATAGCTTTTACATTACTATCGAGCCTCTCTTTTCTTATCACTTCAGCATAATGATTTCCGCCGATATTGTATTCGTTACCCTTGTCCATGACTATTGAACCGGCAGCATAGATCACGGCAATCTTATTCTTTACCATTAATGGTTTTTTAGTATCAGGTACTTTGGTGTACCTGGTCATAGGGACAAGGCTGATTTTGTCATTGCTTGTCAGACCGGATAAAGCTTTAAGTGTATCAATAAGAGCATCACGATATATGAGTCCGTCAACGAGCCTGTTCTTTAAAGCTGAAGCCGGAATATACCCGGCAAGCTTATCGGCCAGCATATTCAGCAGATCTTCAGATATGCCTCTCGATTCTGACATTTTATCAACTGTGTGGTTCCATATTGATCCAACATAATCTTTAATCTGTTCCCTGTTTTCTTTACTCAGCTCATCAAGGATATAAGGTTCAACAGCTC
>CAYNGW010000165.1:0-5169 GCA_964396955.1 uncultured Rikenellaceae bacterium
GGATCCTGGAGTATTGTATACTTTCAGTATTATCAAGGGATTCCTGCTATGCCAGTGATATCATCAAGGAACTAAAGGAGGCAAAGGTAATTGTGGTTGAAGGAACCCTTTATCCGCTTCTTACAAGGCAAAAGAATGCCGGACTGCTCAGCTACCGCTGGGAAGAATCCCAGCAGGGCCCGCCCCGAAAATATTACGAGCTTACATCCGAAGGCAGGGAATATCTTGCCGATCTTGACAAATCATGGGATGAACTTGTTAAATCAGTCAATCTGATCCGCAAGAGGTAAATTATCTTAAACCGGCAAAAACTTAGAAAGATGGACAAGACAATAAAAATAAACCTCGGCGGAACATTATTCCAGATCGATGAGGAGGCATATAAAATGCTGCGTGACTACCTGCAGGCTATTGACTGCAAATTCAGGAATGTCCCCGGCGGCAACGAAACTATTGAAGACATTGAATTCCGCATTGCTGAGATATTCCAGTCACAGAAAGGCACTGCAGGAATTATTTCCAGGGAAAATGTTGAGGCAATGATTTCAATTATCGGAAAACCTGAAGACTTTGGCCAGGAAGAAGGTGAGGCAACTTCATACCGCTATTATTCCGGACACAGAAAGCTCTTCAGAAATCCCGATGACCGGGTTATTGGCGGCGTTTGCGGCGGTATAGGCGCATATGCTGATACAGATCCTGTTTGGTTCAGGATTCTTTTTGTTGTATTTACATTTATGTTTGGCCTCGGCTTTTTGGTTTACCTGGCATTATGGATTGCTCTCCCGTCCGCAGCCACCAGTTCACAGAAAAGAGATATGTACGGCAGCGACACTAACCAGATCAGGTCACAGGATGGAGAACTGATTCCTCGTTATACCACAACTTCAAAAATCGGCAATGCAACAAATGAGGTATTCCGTGCATTGGGAAAAGTTCTTTTCATTATCGTCCGCGTAATCCTGATAATCTTTGGAACAGCGCTTGTACTTTCAGGATTCCTCGCTCTGCTGACATTCGTTATGGTTTTTATCTTCCAGTATCCGGGAGCTTTTTCGACTAATATTGAAGGGATAAATCTGAGTTACCTTCCTGATTTTCTGAACTATATAGTATCACCGGCTGCAGTTCCCTGGATTAAAGCGCTGATTACAATCGTTGTGACCTTCCCGCTCCTGGCCCTGATTTACGGAGGCATCCGGCTTATATTCTGGTTCAGGGCAAGAGACGGCTATATATGGCTGATCGGCCTGGTAATCTGGGTAATGAGCGTTGCGGCTCTTTCCATAATCCTTTTCAATGAAGGTGTTGGCTTTGCCGAATCAGAGAAAGCTACAACAATTGAGTACTTCAGTTCAGTACCGGATACAATGTATATTGTGTCGGGAAGAAAGATATCCGATCTGCAGGCAGTTCATGAGATCTCTATTCCTGATGATGAATACAAGGTACTGATCGATGATGATAAAAAGGTAGTACATGTACGGGCTTCCCTCAATATTTATCCTGATGAGGGAAATTCCGCCAGTGTGAAGATAACAAGGCGTTCATACGGCAGAAACCGGAACGATGCAATTGAAAATGCTAAAAGATTGCATTATAACTCTAATATTTCAGGCAATACACTTACCCTCGATGAGTTCTGTACCATCCCTTCAAACTCAAAATGGTCCTTTGACGTACTCTTTATTACTGTACATGCTCCGGAAGGAACAATAATATATATGGACAAAACTATTGAGAGCCTCTTCCATTCTTATGATGATGATGATTTTGTAACAGATTCCAGGGACAGGTTCTGGAGAATGACGGATGACGGACTTGATTATATTGAAAAGCGAAACATGGATAATTAAAAGCTTCCTGGTTTTTCATTCCTTATATTTTCACTGAAATCCGGTGCTGTAATGGCGCCGGATTTCTTATTTATAGGTTAATGATTTGTTAAATACTGTTTTTCATATTTGAAAATTTATTGCTTTGGCTAACTTCGTTCCCGTTTTAAAAAAAATTCTAACTAACCGGCCATGAAAAGAAATGTAATTTCATTGATCTGCTTTTTTTGTGTACTTCCGTTATTATCACAGGAATCAACCTCACAATCAGACACACTACGTAAAGATGCCCTAAATGTATTTATGGAATCAACAGATTTCATAAGAAAAGAGATCCCCTTTGTGAACTATGTCCGGGACATAAAAGATGCGGGAGTATATATTATTTCAACAAGTCAGAACACCGGCTCAGGAGGAAAGGAGTACTCCTGCTTCCTGGTTGGACAAAATGAATATGCAGGTATGCGCGATACACTTTCTTTTGTAACCACTCCGGATGAGACCGATGAAGGCAGAAGAGAAAAAGAACTTAATGTTCTGAAAATGGGACTGATGCGTTATGTGGCAAAAACGCCGCTGGCAAAATATATGAAAATCTCTTTCAGTGAGCCTCTGACAGAGACTGTATCTACTGATAAATGGAACAGCTGGATTTTCAAATCTTCTATTTACGGATACTTGCAGGGTGAAAAGTCCAATAAATCAAGATATCTTTCCGGAAGTCTTTCAGCAAACAGGATAACCGAAGACTGGAAAATTAATCTCAGCACCAGTCTAAGCCAGAGCGAAGATAAATATATAATAAATGATACAACAACTTATAAAGGAACCAGTTCATCCAAATCCTTTAAAGCACTTATCGTCAGAAGCCTGAATGATCATTGGTCATATGGCGGGACAACACGATTAAATTCATCATTATATAGTAATAATCAATTTTCATTTTCTATTATGCCAGGGATTGAGTACGATTTGTTTCCATATTCAGAATCTACAAGACGTCAGTTAAGACTTCTTTATACTGCAGGATATAATTTTGTGGATTATATCGACACAACAATCTATGATAAAACGAGGGAAAACTTATGGATACATTCTCTTTCAGCCTCTTATGCAGTGGTTCAAAAATGGGGGAATATTGATATCAGTATAAGCTACAGCAATTACTTGCATGACTGGTCAAAAAACAATCTGTCAGTGTTAGGATATCTTGAACTTCGCATAGCAAAGGGTTTGTCTCTGACTTTTGTCGGAAGCGCAGCTATGATACACGATCAGCTTGGGCTTGTCAAAGAAGATATCCCAATTGACCAAATTCTACTTCAAAGGAAAGAGCTTGCAACTCAATACCAGTATTTTACCAGTTTTGGACTTTCTTACACTTTTGGTTCAATATATAATAATGTTGTAAATCCAAGGTTCGGGAATACCGGAGGGGGAGGTATATCCATTTCAATATCAGAATAAATCAATAAGATCCGTCTTCTATTTTAATCCTTATTTCAGGCTTCTGGATTTAATCCGTAACTGAAGCCTGTACCTTCACGGAATTTCCAGCATAAGGTTATTCTGCTAACAATAAATTGGATTGGTAATATTTCATTGCCTATATTCGTTATTGCTAAATATTTACCTAACTGAATGGAAAAATGAAAAAATTTCTGATGTTCCTCGTTTTGTCATTTCTCTTCTTTCCTGTCTTTTCCCAGGAAACAGTTTCAACGACTGACACTCTGCGAAAGGATGCTCTCAATGTATTTATGACTGCAAGCAGTTATATAAAGAAGGAAATAACTTTCATTAATTATGTGCGGGATTTAAAAGAAGCTGATTTGTATATCATTTCAACCTACCAGTCAACCGGGTCAGGAGGAACTGAGATAACTTATTTCCTGGTCGGACAGAACAAGTATGCCGGAATGAAAGACACAATTACTGTTAGTGCTTTCACTGATGATACCGAGGACAACATAAGAATGAAACAGGTTAAAGCATTAAAAATGGGTTTGATGAGGTACGTCCTTAAAACTCCCCTGGCAAAGTATTTTAATATCAGCTTTACTGAGGATGTGCAAGAAACTGTCGCAACTGACAAATGGAAAAACTGGGTATTTAATATCAGTCTGTATACATACCTCGACGGGGAAAAAAGCTATAAGATGTCATATTTGGACGGATCTTTTTCTTCAAGCCATGTGACTGAAAAAAACAAGTTCGAGTTTGATTATTCATACGGTTGGAGCAATACAAATTATGATATAAACGGCACTATCATCAATAGCTACAGCAGGGGCCAGTACGCAGATCTACTTTACGTACAAGGCATTAATGACCATTGGTCGGTCGGAGCAACCTCCGAAGCTATGTCGTCTGTATACAGCAACTACGATCTTTCATTATCTCTGAGTCCGGCTATTGAATATGACATTTATCCTTATGCCCAGGCTAATCGTCATCAGCTCAGATTGTTATATAAAGCCGGATATGAGTTTAGCAATTATCATGATACAACTATGTACAATATAACGACTGAAAACCTGGGTTTCCATTCATTTCTTGCAGCTTATAAGGTTGTTGAAAAATGGGGATCAATCAACCTCAGGCTGACATGGAAGAATTATTTTCATGACTGGAGTAAAAATAATCTCAGTTTAAACGGAAGCATGAATTTCAGGATCGTAAAAGGATTGACATTTTCAATTGGAGGGAGTGTATCTCGTGTCCATGACCAGCTTTCCCTGGTAAAGGGAGGGGCAACATATGAAGAGATGCTTCTAAGGAGAAAAGAAATTGCAACTCAATATACGTATTATACTTACTGTCAGTTGAATTATACTTTCGGCTCAATTTATACTAACGTGGTGAATCCGCGGTTCGGAGACTGATAAAAGACATATCCAAATACAATCAGTCTAAAAAAATTGTATTTTGCGGAAGAAATTCAAATCAGCTAAAGTCTAACAATTTAAAAATAAAATCTATGTCTAAATCAGTAAAAGGAACCCGGACAGGGCAGAATCTGCTGAAATCGTTTGCCGGCGAATCACAAGCCCGTAACCGTTATGAATTCTTCGCCAGTGTGGCAAGGAAAGAAGGTTATGATCAGATCGCAAATATTTTCATGGAAACGGCCCTTCAGGAAAAAGAGCATGCCAAGAGATTCTTCAAGTTCCTTGAGGGCGGCATGACTGAAATAACTGCCAGCTATCCTGCAGGCAAGATCGGCACAACAAAAGAAAACCTTAAAGCTGCCGCTGAAGGAGAACATGAAGAATGGGGTGAAACATGTCCCGCCTGCCTGCATCCCGGGGCATTTATGCAAATGAGAGAAGAG
>CAYNGW010000166.1:0-5112 GCA_964396955.1 uncultured Rikenellaceae bacterium
CCCAGAACAACAAATTCTGCATGAACCCAAACATCACCATGATAAGTTTTTGATGAGGAGTTTGTACAATGCTGTGTTATCAGTTCCCCGTTCATCACAATGTTTGTTCCCGGTGTGCAGACATTACCGGTGGTTCTCTCCGAAACACCATCACCTCCAAGGAATTGAGCTTCAATGGAGACAGGAAAATCCTGGTCAACAATCATGGATTCGGCAGATTGTGAATGCAGCATCACACCGCTGTTCCTGAATGCCCAGGAGGGACCCCCGGGAACCTGATCTCCGGTAAAACGATACTCAATCCTTAACTTGTAATAAGAGAATGGCTCTTTATAAAATATATGGCCGAATTCGTTATTGAATTTTTCATACTCATCATAACGAACCTTCATCACTCCATCCTCAGCCCTGAAAGTGTTCTTGTAATTTTCATTCAGGGCAGATCCCCTGATCTTAATATCCCAGCCTGTAAGATCTTTCCCATTAAAAAGCTGAATCCAGTTTTCCTTTTTTGTCTTACATGACTGCACAAACAAAACTAATAATAACAGAATACAAATCTTTTTCATAGCATTTCTTTTATACTTTTTTCAATCCCCTCCTGATCATAACCGCACTCATGATAAAGCTCTTCCTGGCTGCCCTGTTCCACAAAATAATCGGGAATACCAAGACGCTTAACTTCAGCACTATATGAATTGTCGCACATGAACTCAATAACTGCGCTCCCGAATCCTCCCTTAAGTACGCCGTCCTCAACGGTAATGATCTTTTTAAATTTTTTGAAAACAGAATGAAGTGCTTCCTTATCAAGGGGAGCAGCAAACCTCATGTCCCAGTGGGTTACAGCAAGTGATTCCTTTTCAAGTTTTTTCACTACAGGAACAACATCATTTCCGGGATGGCCGATACTCAGAACTGCGATATCATTTCCTTCGCTCAGCAGGCGTCCTTTCCCGATCTCAATTTCTTCAAAGGGTCTTTCCCAGTCTGAAATATGGCTGCGTCCCCTGGGGTACCGTATCGAAAATGGCATATTGTTTTTTTCAAGCTGGGCAGTGTACATTATATTCCTCAGTTCAACAGCATCCATTGGTGCAGTGACAATCATATTAGGTATTGAGCGCATAAAGGCGATATCGAAAAATCCATGGTGGGTTGCGCCATCTGCACCAACAAGTCCTCCGCGGTCAAGACAGAAAACCACATGCAGATTCTGAAGGGCAACGTCATGTATTACCTGGTCATAGGCTCTCTGGATGAATGATGAATAGATGTTGCAGAAAGGGATAAGACCCTGGGTTGCAAGGCCTGCAGAGAAGGTTACAGCATGCTGTTCCGCAATCCCGACATCGAATATTCTCTCGGGCATCTCCTTCATCATAATGCATAATGAACATCCGGAAGGCATCGCAGGGGTTATACCTACAATTTTTTCATTCCTGCGGGCAAGCTCGAGAATTGTTCTTCCGAAAACCTCCTGGTAAGCGGGAAGCATATCTCCGTTCGGGATATCCATTATCTCCCCGGTCTCCTTGTCAAATTTACCCGGGGCATGAAAAGTAGTCTGGTGCTCTTCAGCCTGTTTAAAGCCTTTGCCCTTAATAGTGAGGCAATGAAGAAGCTTTGGTCCCGGGATCCTCTTCAGGTCTTCAAGTACTTTAGTAAGGTGTAGCACATCGTGCCCGTCAATCGGACCGAAATACCTGAAATTCATGCCTTCAAAAATGTTGCTTTTATCGAGGATTGTACTTTTGAAACCAGCTTCGATCTGAGCGGCCAGGGTGCGTGATTTAGAACCGTACCTTCCGAATCTTCCAAGCATATTCCAGACTTTATTCTTGAACCTGTTGTATGTTTTGCTGGTTGTGATATCAAGGAGATATTCCTTAAGTGCACCAACATTAGGATCAATTGCAATATTGTTGTCGTTCAGAATGACAAGCAGGTCGGATTTAGCGATACCGGCATTATTGAGCCCTTCAAAAGCTTCTCCAGCCGTCATTGCCCCGTCGCCTATTACCGCAACAATATGTCTTTCTTCTCCTTTTCTCTTTGAAGCGACAGCCATCCCAAGAGCCGCGGATATGGATGTTGATGAATGTCCTGTGCCAAAGGCATCATACTCACTTTCAGCCATTTTCGGAAAACCGCTGATCCCCTTGTATTTCCTGTTGGTCATGAATTTCTCGCGCCTGCCCGTAAGGATCTTGTGTCCGTATGCCTGGTGTCCTACATCCCAGATAATCTTGTCATAGGGAGTGTTGAAAACATAATGAAGGGCTACAGTTATTTCGACAACTCCGAGACTCGCACCAAAATGACCCGGATTTGTGCTGACGGCATCTATGATAAACTGACGAAGTTCTGCACTTACCTTTACCAGGTCGGAAAGGTCGAGCTTCCTGAGATCCTCAGGGGATGATATTTTAGACAGAAAGCTCTCTCCCGTATTCATTTCAAATGAAAATAACCAGCAAATATAACAATTATTATTCCCGGGTGTTTGCTGAAGCATAGCCGGGATTTCTTAATTTTGCCCCATCCGGATGAGTTCAGAAAACAATAATTAACGGATAAGGTTGTTTTATAAAAAATAATTCATGACAATGAAAAAAACACTATTCTGTATTTCTGTAATATTATTGGTCATATCAGCAGTATCGTGCGTATCAGGCAAAAAATTCAAAAGCCTGCAGGATACCAGCAAACAATACATGAATGAGAGAGATGCTTTCAAAACAGACAATATTAGTCTTGAAATGACAAACCGGGAGATGGAGGCAAAAATTACCCTTCTGGAAAAAGATATGGCCGGCGTTCAGGACGAAATAACTTCTGTGAAAGCTGAACGGGATAAGGCTCTTGAGGAATTCAATAATATCTCCGCCAGGTACAACGATCTGCAGAATGCCCAGGAGGAGCTGATCCGGGGTAATGTCAAAGAGACACAGAAGCTGCTTGCGGAATTACAGGCTGCCCAGACAAACCTTCAGGCCAAAGAGGATCTTTTACGGCAGCTTGAAGAAACCCTCGATACCAAAAAAGCTTCACTTGATGAACTAACCTTTGAGCTCGAGAAAAGGAATGCGAGAATGCTGGAACTTGAGAAAGTCCTCGATGCACAGAAGAGAATTGTTCAGGACCTGAAAAACAAAGTATCCGAAGCACTTCTGGGATTTGAAAATAATGGTCTTACAGTTACCATGAAAAACGGGAAAGTGTATGTATCTCTTGATGAAAAGCTGCTATTCAAATCTGCAAGCTGGGAGATTGACGCAAATGGCAGAAATGCCCTGAAGAAGCTGTCAGGAGTACTCGAAAGAAATCCCGGCATTCAGATCACGATTGAAGGACATACGGATAATGTTCCATATAATCCGGGTTCCGGCCAGCTCAGGGATAACTGGGATCTGAGCGTTAAAAGAGCTACTACGGTTGTCAGGACTCTGCTGGAGGGATCAAAAATTGATCCGAAACGCTTAACGGCTTCAGGACGAAGCGAATATCTGCCTGTTGATCCTGCCAGCACATCAGAGGCCCGTCAGAAGAACAGGCGGACTGAAATCGTGCTTACGCCCGATCTTACAGAATTATATGAGCTTATAAATAAGTATTGAAAGCTGATTTAGGAACAAGGATTAACGATTTATGATTTAAGAAGTTGATCGTAAATCAAAAATCTTCAATCCTTGATCATTATTCATCAGGTTTCTCCGAGAACTCCTGCAACCGTACATGCATATTTTTCAATGCCTGAAGGAGATTATCTTCGGGCTTCAGGAAATCCTGGTTTTGCCAGAAGCCGGCATCATAATCATCAATGGTTTTGGAGAACACCGAATGAATGGGAGCGAGCTCTTCCCTTTCAAATCTGGCTACATTTTCAATATTCATACCAGTCACGGCAAGTTCGAAGAATACATTGAACTGGCTGTTGAATAGCTTTTTTTTCTGTTTTGATAAAAATACAAGATCTCCCCTGACATGGCTGAGGAAATACCTGTTGTTGATTTTGCGGTAGCTGACTTTGTATTTTACAGAAACCGGCCATGTGATATATCCGCGTGTTGTACTTAATATGAATGAGTCTTTTAATTTCCGGATATATTTGGGATGCAGCTCGAAATCCGCATTCAGTATCGCAAAATCATCAGTATTTATATATATGCTTCCGCGGTACAATGGAGTTTCAACACCCTCCCTCTGCTCAAAGTCAATTACCCATGCTGCTTCATCATCATATGTGACAATGTCACTGATCCTGAAGCTGTATTCAGCCATGCTCCCTCTCTCGATAAAATCAAAAATATGTTTTGCCCCGTCAAGTTCAAGACATGTATTTAATCCTGCCTTTAACCGCACGGCAAGAGTGTCATCAAGATCCCTGTTTTCTAATTTTCTGCTTTTATAGACTTTTATCTGATCACCAAGAAGCGAACCGGAATAAGAACTTTTATAGATCTGCAGAACGGCTTCGGAATAGACCTGAAGTTCATCCTTTTTCATGACGCCTTCCCTGTAAAAACCTGTAAGAATTGCAGGAGAGTTGCCATAATTGCGGGGTATTGCTGCAATGGTCTTAAAGATAATTTCCTGCGGGATCTGGGTTCTTATGATTATTTCAGGAATTGGTATAAACTCCCTTGTCATTGTTATCCTGAAATAATTGCCAAGGGACTGTTTTACGGGGATCTCCCTGCCTACAAATCCAAGATATGACAGTGACAAAGTATCCTGAAGGCAATCCGGTGTGATTTTAAGTCCGAATTCCCCGCTGCTGTTTGTTACGGTTCCTCTCCCTTTGTTCTTCAATCCGATAGTGGCAAATGGCAAAGGATCTCCGGTTTCCTCGTCGACAATGATTCCTGAAATAGAATTGAGTTCAAAAGCCGGCAATGAATCGATTTTTGATACCGGAGGGGGAATTGCTTTTGAGATGATAATGTATTTGTCGATTACCGAGAATTCAAGTGAATCATTCTTCAGGATGCTATCAAGTATGACATTCAGTTTAGTGTTGATGAATGTCATTTCCGTCTTTATTTCAGGATCTATCAGCCTGCTGTCATAGGTGAAATAATAGCCTGTTTGCCATGTAATAAGATTAAG
>CAYNGW010000167.1:0-5073 GCA_964396955.1 uncultured Rikenellaceae bacterium
TGTTATTCTCATCAAGATATACTGAAGGATCAGCAGCATTTCCCCATTTGAACTTATTCATCATATTATCATACATCACAAAGGGATCAATCATCCCGAATTCTCCCTGTTCTGATTCGTCTGTTTTGATCGGCACTATGCGGTAAGCCATGCCTTCCTGTACAAAGTATTTTTCAAGTCCCTTATACTGGTGAGAAGGAACGGTAGTGGAGAAATATACCGGTCTTTTCCAATTGTTTGTTGAAAGAAGGTCCATAATGGCAAGATCGCCCTTGAATGCATCTTCGTCTGTAAATTCCCAGATCATTGGTGATATAATCCTGTCTTTGAAATATTCCTTTACGGTCCCGTTTGAAAGAACGGCAGAGGTATCAACATCAATGATAAATTTATTTGTTGGCAGAAAATTAAGATAATCACCCTGCCCGCTGTAGTCGATCATATATTTTTTGTCATCCATTCCCGCAAACTGCACTATCTCACTGAGACTGACCGGCACATCGAGCCTTTTGCTGACCGGCAGCTGGGTCCTCGTGCCATCAAGATATTTTTCATTTCCGAGAGCCAGCGGCATGGGATCAGATTCAAAAGCTTTCTGTTTCATCATTTCAATATACCATCCTGCCTGTATATAGCTGAGGTTCGCCACCCTTACATCAGTTCTTATTCCCTCTACATCCTGCACATACCAGACAGGATATGAATCATTGTCGCCATAGGTGAATAATATGCTGTTCGGGGCACATGATTCCAGGTAATTGGCGCCGATATCCCTTGCAGTGTAACGTCCTGACCTGTCATGATCATCCCAGTTTTCTGTTGCCATCAGAACAGGACAGGCAGCCATAACCAGGACCAGGGTAATTATTGCTGCAATTTTATGATTGAGGAACCGCTGGAATAGTTCATATATGTACATGAATCCAATTCCGATCCAAACAGCAAAGGCATAAAATGATCCTGCATACACATAGTCTCGTTCCCTGGGCTGATTCGGAGACTGATTCAGATAAAAAATAATGGCAATGCCTGTCATAAGGAAAAATGCCGCTATCAGCCAGAATCCTTTGTTGTCCCTTTTATATTGCCATAATATGCCTGCTATTCCAAAAAGAAGAGGTAGCAAATAGTATTTATTATTGCCTGGATTGTTTTTAAGATCATCCGGGAGATTGTCGCTTCTGCCCAGGCGGGCTTCATCAATGAATTTAATTCCGCTAATCCAGTTTCCGTGCAGATCGTTCCCGTTTCCCTGAATATCATTCTGACGGCCTGCGAAATTCCACATGAAATATCTCAGATACATAAAGCCTGTCTGATACCTGAAGAAGAAACGCAGGTTTTCGCCAAAAGCAGGACATACCAGGGTTTCCCTGCCGGATCCCGTGTTAAAAGTATATCTTCTCCCTTTGATCTTTCCCCAATATTTGTATGCATCCTCATGCCCGGGTTCCGGGCTGTACATACGTGGGAATATTGTTGTGAATTCTTTATTGTATTTATACTCAGGGTGATAATAAGGTATATATTTCCTGTCGACCTTATTGTAACCTGCGATAACTCTCTTTACATCAACTGCAGGAGCGTTGTAATAAGGGCCATTGAATTTCGGAGAACTCCCATATTGCTGCATATTGATATAGTATGCCAGGGAGAATATGTCTGATGGATTATTCTGGTTCATTGGAGGTCTTGCCGACGACCTGATCATAATCATAGCGTAGGATGAATATCCGATCATTATCACGGTCAGGCATGTCATAATATAATTGAGAATCACTCTTTTGTTCTTTAAAGAGTATCTTATTCCGAAAACAAGCAGTGCGGCAAGTGCCACAAGGAATATCAGAAGTCCGCTGTTATAGGGCAGACCGAATGCATTTACGAAAAGTAATTCGAACCAGCCGGCAATTTTCGGAACACCCGGAATAAGGATAAAAACCATGAATCCCAGTAAAATTACAGCAAGTAAAAGTGTATAAATTACACCTTTTGTGGTTACTTCATATTTCCTGAAATAAAAGACAAAGACAAGAACAGGAAGAACCAGGAGGTTGAGGCGGTGAATGCCCAGTCCCAGACCCATGATATAGGCGATGAGTATTATCCATCGTCCTGAATATGGTTCGTCAGCTTCCTCCTCCCATTTAAGGATGGCCCAGAATACCAGACCCACACATAGTGAGGACAGGGCATAAAGCTCTCCCTCAACTGCCGAAAACCAGAAAGTGTCGGAAAATGTATAAGCCATAGCTCCGGTAAGTCCGCTGCCGATTATTGCGGGAATATGTTTTGCTTCAAGAAGTGTATTCCTTGTAAAAACCCTGCGTACCAGGTGGGTTATTGTCCAGAAGAGGAACATGATCGCAAACGCACTGCAAAGTGCCGAAAGTATATTGACCATAAGAGCTGCTTTTGAAGCGTCGCCGCCGGTAAAGAGGGTTGCTATTCTTGCAATCATGAGGAATATTGGCGCTCCCGGCGGGTGGCCCACCTGGAGCCTGAAGGCTGAAAGAATAAATTCACCGCAATCCCAGAAGCTGACTGTCGGTTCGACTGTCAGCAGATAAACTACAGCTGAAAAAAGGAACATGAACCAGCCTGTAATATTATTCCAGCGGCGATAAGTGGCCCATACTGAATCCATAAATAATATGATTTAATGAAAAAACAAAGAACGTAAAAAAATATAATATGATTCCTACTGCAACTCTATTTAACATGATTTTAACTTGTCCTGAATTTTCGCTGAATATAATATCTCCAGGGTTTGTTTTTCCACGGATTGCCGGCGTAATTGATTCCAATCCTCGAACCAGTCCTTATTTTTGGCACAAAGCCTGGATCCTCAATCCAGATCCGGTCTGAGGTGGTGAGATCTTCTCCATAGAATGAACCGTCAATTTTCAGTGCTTTTGTCAGCTTTCCGGGACCGTTGAATCCTTCTATCCCCCTTATCAGTGCTGCCTGAGGAATATTTGTTTCACCGGCAACAAAATTGAGCATCCAGTACATGCCATAGACAAAATACACATATATCTTTCCGCCTTCCTGGTACATCACCTCGGTCCTGGTTGTTCTTCCCCTGCTTGCATGACAGGCTTTATCCTCAGCTCCCCGGTATGCTTCGGTTTCGGTTATCATAAACCGCTGAATTTCACCATGTTCTGATTTGAGAGCAAGTGTTTTCCCGATAAGTTCCGGGGCAACAAGGAGCACGTCACGGTTGAAAAAGCTGCGTGGTAATCTGTTTATTCCTGTTGTTTCAGTAAGGAATTTTCTTTTCATAATGATCCCATTTACCGAATGCTTCCCTGCCTCCCGCATCAGGCAGATGAGTAAAGGTGATTTTTCTTTCTGACGGATCGTGGGAAAGAACAACCCTGTTGTCTGCTTCAGCAATTACTTTCCCGTCTCTTGTGATCACAGCTCCAAAAGGCCCCCCTCCTGTATTTATTCCGTCTATGGCAATTTTGATTGCATGCTTCAACAAAGATCTGTCGTTATTCATCTTATGATTCAATTAGCCGAAAAGGAATGTAAAAATAAGCTTAGTTTTGTTTACATGAATAAATTCTATTCAATATTCTTTTTTTTATGAAATATGTTGTATTTTTGCAGACCCGAAATCAGAGGGTTTTTATATTAATTATAAGTATATCATTTTAAAACTATTAACAAGTGGACACCTTAAGCTATAAAACAGTATCGGCAAATAAGACAACTGTTAACAAGGAATGGGTTATAATTGATGCTGAAGGCGCAGTGCTTGGTCGTCTTGCGACAAAGATCGCCAGTATGCTGAGGGGTAAGCATAAAACTAATTTTACTCCCCATGTTGACTGTGGTGACAACGTTGTCGTGATAAATGCTGAAAAGGTAGTTCTGACGGGCGAAAAATGGACTGATAAACAATATGTCAGGTATACAGGATATCCGGGTGGTCAGAGATTTACTCCTGCCGGGGAAATGCTGAAAAAGAATCCGATAGGTCTTGTTGAGAATGCTGTCAGAGGCATGCTGCCTAAGAACCGTCTTGGGAAGGTTCTTTTCAGGAACATGCATGTTTATGTTGGAGCGGCTCATCCTCATGAAGCACAAAAACCGAAAAAAATTGAACTTAATTAACAACCAGGGAATATCTTATGGAAGCTATTAATGCTATTGGAAGAAGGAAAGCAGCTGTTGCCAGAGTGTATCTAAGTGATGGCAAAGGCAAAATTACCGTTAACGGCAAGGATTATAAGGAATATTTCGGAGCTGAAATCCTTCATTATATGGTAACCCAGCCTCTGCTTCTCGTAAATGCTGCGGATAAATATGATATCAGCGTCAATCTTGAGGGCGGAGGTGTCAAGGGCCAGGCTGAAGCTCTTCGCCTGGGTATAACCAGGGCTCTCGTTAAGATTGATGAAGAAAACAAAAAGCCATTGAAGGCAAACGGTTTTCTCACAAGGGATCCCCGGGAGGTTGAAAGGAAAAAGTCCGGAAGGCCAAAGGCCCGGAAGAGATTCCAGTTCAGTAAACGTTAGGAATTAAAAGCACAATCAATAGAGATGCAAGTTTAGTATCTAAATTGCAAAGACTCCCGCAAAGCGGGGCTACTCTGCAATTGATTGAAGGAATGTAAACTTAAATTTTAAAAAATGCCCAGAACAACTTTCCAGGAATTACTTGATGCCGGTGTTCACTTCGGACACCTGAAAAGAAAATGGAATCCTGCAATGGCTCCCTATATCTTTATGGAGCGCAACGGAATTCACATTATTGACCTTGAAAAAACAATAATTAAACTCGATGAAGCTGCTTCAGCTATGAAGCATATCGCAAAATCGGGAAAGAAGGTGTTGTTTGTTGCCACCAAGAAACAGGCAAAAGAGATTGTCGCCGAAAAAGTCAAGAGGGTAAACATGCCCTATGTAACTGAGCGCTGGCCCGGAGGGATGCTCACCAATTTCCCGACGATCCGCAAGGCGGTCAAGAAAATGGGGTCAATCGATAAGATGGCTTCAGACGGTACTTTCATGAATCTTTCAAAACGTGAAAAACTTCAGGTTACCAGGCAGAGAGCCA
>CAYNGW010000168.1:0-157 GCA_964396955.1 uncultured Rikenellaceae bacterium
AAAATAAAAAATGCTCCTCGCGGAGCATCGTTTGTATTGTGATCTAGCTGGGATTATTCGCCCTTCGGGCTCATGAGCTCGGCACGCTCAAGCGTGCCTCGGTTCGAACCCAGGACCCTTCCGCAAAGCGGAATGCTCTACCTTCCAGCTACCAGAT
>CAYNGW010000168.1:257-5058 GCA_964396955.1 uncultured Rikenellaceae bacterium
ATACATGTTAGGAGTAGAGACACAAAAGGTGGAAAATATTAAATCCACCTTAAATTTTTGTGATCTAGCTGGGATTCGAACCCAGGACCCTTCCGCAAAGCGGAATGCTCTACCTTCCAGCTACCAGATCAATAATGAATTGTTTAGACTTTTTGCTTTTAATGTATTTTTCTCTGTCCATAGCAGCTTTCTTCGATGGATACTCTTCACAGTGAACAAGTTCCCATGGAATACCAGCATCAGTGAATTTCCCCTTTTTCCTGTTATGTTCAGCAATTCGTCTATGCAGATCGTTGGTATAACCAACATAAAATCTGTTAAAAGACTTACTATGAAGTATATAAACAGAATACATGTTAGGAGTAGAGACACAAAAGGTGGAAAATATTAAATCCACCTTAAATCTTTGTGATCTAGCTGGGATTATTTCGCAGGCTCATGATCCCTCTGAAGGGGATCTTACAATACAAACGACGCCGCAGCAAGCTGCTCGTCATTTTTTATTTTCTTCTCTGAAATTAAGCCTGGCGGCTTATTCAGCTTCAAAAATAAAAAATGCTCCTCGCGGAGCATCGTTTGTATTGTGATCTAGCTGGGATTCGAACCCAGGACCCCATCCTTAAAAGGGATGTGCTCTACCAACTGAGCTACTAAATCATATTATATTTTAAAGAACTACAGGACACTTCCGTAAAAACAGAATATTCTACCTGCCGAGCTACTGTATCTTTGTGCATTTTTTTGCGAGTGCAAATGTATGATAATTTTAGTTTAATGCAAAGTATATATTCATTTTTTACCTGTTCCGGCTCTGAAAATATTCCGGGTTTTTTTGTAATGATCCGATGTGTCATACGTCTTCTAATAAAGTGTTTTTATTAACCTAATTAAGCTTGACATGAGAAGATTTTTTTTCGCACTCGTCATTTTAGCTGTAACCCTGTCGGGGTATGGACAGAAATCTGTTGATGCGATTTTCGCCAAATATTCGGGAAATGAAGGATTCATAACATTGACTATCAACGGTAACCTGCTGAGCCTGATCAGAGCTTTTGACGGGAATCACTGCAATGACGATCATTTCTGGCCGGCAGATATCACTACTATCAGGATACTGGCTCAGAATGATGATGATACGTATGTTGGCAGTTTCTACGAAATGGTGGAAAGAGAACTCGACCGCAAGAATTATGAAGAATTCATGAGAGTAAAAGATTCTGGTCACGACCTGGTGATGCTGGTTCGTTCACAAGGCAGGAATTTCACGGAGTTCCTGGTGGTTGCCGGCGACAAAAACGGCGAAGATAATGTTCTGATCCAGATCAAGGGAAACATGTCATACAAGGAGGCAAAGGAATTCGCAGACAAAGTAAAGAAAGATAACGGGGTCGATTTTGTTGCAGACTGCAACTGAATCGATTGTTCTTATCTTTGTTCTGAATTTGTTTAGGATCCTTCCCTGATGACGCGAAATGCATTTAATGATATAATACATAAGCTGAACCGCAAACTGTTTGTCATCGCCTACCGGATCCTTAAAAACCAGCAGGAATCAGAAGATGTTGTTCAGGATGTATTTATGAAGATGTGGATGATGAAAGATAAGATTGATGATTATGATGATGTCGGGGCACTTGCTGTTACAATGACTAAGAACAGCTGCATAGATCTTCTGAGAAAATGGAAGCATATCAACTCTGATAAAGACGGATCAGAGACACAAACTGCTGATCAGTCTTCCACACCCTATGAACAACTTGTCAGCTCGGAAACAAGGGAAATAGTGAGTAGAATCATTGATAATCTGCCGGACTCGTGGAGGGATCTTGTTCAGCTACGCGAGATAAACGGAATGTCCTATGAGGAGATCGCCAGGCAGAATGGCCTGAATATAAATAACCTCAGGGTAATAATGTCAAGAGCAAGAAAGATGATAAAAGAAGAATATATTAAATATTGTGATGAAAGACGTAAAGCTTAAAGAATTACTGGGAAAGTACTATAGGGGCGATACCACCGGGACAGAAGAAGCTGAACTGCGAAAGTACTTTTCGGGCGATGATATCCTTGAAGGATATGAAGCTGAAAAGGAGATATTTCGTCATTTTTCTCACTCAGAGATTATTCCGGTTCCCTTGGACGATTTTGAGGAGAGGATCGTAAAAGCTGTTGATAATCTTGAGAGAGATCAAAGGAAAAGATCTTCCTGGAAGCTGTCAATCAGAATCTTAAGTGCAGCAGCTACGATCCTGATACTGATCGGTTCATATTTTCTCTTTTTCCATCATACGGAGACAGAGGATACTTTTTCAGATCCTCAGCTGGCATATGCCGAGACGATGAGAATTCTGTATGACGTATCAGTCAAGCTCAATAAGGGAACAGAGGCATTAAAGCCAATAGGTAAAATTCAAAGTGCAACGCAAACAGGTATAAGATCAATTGACAGATCAGCAGTGATAATTTCAAAGAACCTGAACAGAATCAAGCTTTTAGAGGAAATATCAACGACTGAAAATCATATAAACAAAATAAAAAATAATAAATAAACAAGATGAAAAGGCAGTTTTTAATTATAGTAGCTTTTCTGATATGTTCTGCATTAAATGCCCAGACCAATCCGATTGATGAGCTATTCAACAAATACTCTGACAGGGAGGGATTTACATATGTTTCAATCTCAGGCAGGATGTTAAATATGCTTGGAACATTGCAGGAAGGAAGCAAGCCTGATAATATCATGCTCCGGCTCAAATCAATCAGGATATTGTCGGATGACGATTCATTGTCAGCCAGCGGGATCAATTTCTATCAGGAGCTCAGCAAAAAGCTTGATTTATCGGTATATGAAGAACTGATGGTCGTTAAGGAAGGTCATGATATTACAAAATTCCTCGTCCGGCAGAATGGAGAAAATATCTCGGAACTGCTTGTAATTTCAGGCGGGACTGGCGGCAATTCACTTATTTCTATAAAAGGGGATATTAACCTGAAGGAGCTGTCTGAACTTTCAAATACAATTGGCATTGAAGAACTTGAGGAGCTCGAGGGCATAGAAGAAAAGCATCCCTGATACCGGATAAACACTTAAATAATTACTTCTGATGCAACCTTTGGGGTTGTGATTACGTTATGTGATTGGTACCAGAACATTGATCTGAGTTATCAATTTTTTTTATATTTGTATTCAATTCAGATAACTAACTAATCCTGTAATTATGAATAGACTGTTTACAAAACGTATTGCAGCCTTGATGATCACCATTTTCTTGTTTTCATCGGTTGCTTTTTCACAGTTTTATGAAAAGTTTGACTTCCTAAAAAGTAGTACTGCTGACGGTGTGAAGTTCCTGGAAGCCTATATGACTCCATGGATTAATGCTTTTGGGGCCGGATTGAACGGAAGCTGGTATAATACAGCCAAGCCTCATAAATTAGGTGGTTTTGATATTACTACCGGATTGAATGTCGGATTTGTTCCTGCCTCAGCTGAAACATTTGATCCATCAACTCTGGGTCTTTCAACAAATATAACCCCATCTACAGGGAAAGCACCAACAATAGCAGGTCCTGATGAAAATGGTCCGGCGATGACTTATTCAGTCGGAGGTTATCCTCTTGCAACATTTAATACACCCCCCGGGACAGCATGGAAATATATTCCCGTACCGACGGCCCAGGTGGGAGTAGGCCTTCCATTAGGTACGGAGATCAAGGGAAGATTCATTCCCAGGATAAATATCCAGGATGGTGATATTATGCTGTGGGGAGTGGGATTGATGCACAGCATCACCCAATACCTTCCAGGTGATAAATTGCTGCCTGTCGATGCTTCTGTTTTCGCAGGATATACCAAGCTTAACGGACATATCCCGATCAACCTGCAGCCGGGTACTCCCCAGAACTATGGTCCTACATACAACATGGCATCTTTTGACGACCAGAAGCTGTCTGTCACTGTTACAGCTTTGAATATCAGTGCAATAGGATCAGTGAACCTGGCAATTATAACATTTTATGGTGGATTGGGCTATGCCAAAACAAGTACAGTCCTTGAACTATCCGGAAATTATCCTTCTCCTGTTCTTGTAACACCTGCTCTGCCTGCAACACCTTATGCCGAATATAACGACTCCGGAGTTAAAAAAGGTGAAAGCTTCCCTGAGATAAATATTGAAAATTTTTCGGGTCTCCGGGCCAATGTTGGTTTAAGGTTTAAATTTGCAGTACTCACCATTCATGCTGATTATACAAGGGCACAGTATAATGTGGTTTCGGCAGGATTGGGAGTCTCATTCAGATAATAAGGATGATTATAAAATAGAAATCCCCGGGATTCCCAGAAGACCCGGGGATTTTTTATTGGAAGCGGAATTAAATCAGATAATAATTATTTACTTGCACCAGGACAAATCCATGCAATAATCTCAGGTGAATTCACCGGAAATACAATCGGGATACAGGGCTCTGCTCAGGGTGGCAAAGAAAACGGTTGTCCCGGAAGATTTAACCAAAATCAGAAGGGCGCTGGACCTTGCTATAGAGTCATGTGATAACGATGTAACGCTTACCGGGGAAGCTAAGATCCTTCATGCTCTTTCCGTTGCGAAGATAATAGCCGGTGAGATGGATCTGGGGCTGACTTCAATTGTCACCGCACTTCTTCATGATTCCTATAACAAGCTGACTATCAATTCTAAAGAACTGGAGAAGGAATTCGGCAAGAAGGTGGTGGAAATATTGAATGGCTTCTCCAGGATAACAGGTATTGAGTCAATGCAGTCATCATACCAGGCAGAGA
>CAYNGW010000169.1:0-5017 GCA_964396955.1 uncultured Rikenellaceae bacterium
TTAACCAGGTTGTCGATGAGGATACTATCAAGGATGGCATGGATATAGCCGTCTGCATGGTCGATTTTGAGCAGAATTTGCTCTGGTTTTCAGGAGCAAATAATCCCCTCTACCTGATAAGAGGGCATGAACTTGTTCACTACAGGGGCGATAAGATGCCGGTGGCAATACATTACAGGATGCAGCCGTTCACCCTTCACAGGATTGAAATTAAGAAAGGAGATGAATTCTATATCTTTTCCGACGGTTTCGTGGATCAGTTCGGGGGACCGAGGCAGAAGAAATTTATGTCAAACCAGTTCAAGGAGACACTTGTGGGGCTGGTCGATGTGCCAATGCTCGGGCAGGCAGAAAGATTAAATACGGTATTTGAAGAATGGCGCGGGGATTCTTCTCAGGTGGATGACGTGACTCTGATAGGAGTCAGGTACTAACGACACTCCCAGGTTGTCGTGGAATTCCCTACTGTTGTGGGGCCTTTTGCCTCAATTGCAAGCAGGGCTGCACCACAATATTCAGTCTCAAAACCTTCAGTTACATCACCGGACGTATTATCTGTGGTGATCATCTTGCAAAATTTGCATTCATCAAGAGCTTCGCAGGATGTGGCAGCCCAGGCGATGAATAAAAATGCCGCAGCATACAATACTTTCTTCTTCATACGGATTTTATTTCACATCAAAATTAAAAAACTCTTTTGTAATAGAACACATTTAACACAAAAAGGTTGCTTTAAAGCACTATTTTGAAAAAACGATGCATCAATTGATTAAATTGCAAGTCATTTGATCAGGAATGAAAATAATTACTAACTGAATAAATGATAAACATTATGGAAGAAGTAAAAACCACGGAAGATTCAAAAATGAAGAAGCATGTCACCATAGTCGGAGTTATTCACATAGCATTCGGAGTGCTCGGATTAATCGGTGCAATGACGGTTTTCTTTGCCCTTCATTTTGCAAAGGGATTTGTAAGCAATGAAGAAATCCCCGCAATGGTGCTGACTACCTTGGCCATCAGCCTGCCCCTCCTCATTGGTTTTATGTCAACGCTTGGACTGGTGGGGGGTATAGGGCTTATGGCATACAAAAACTGGGCAAGATACCTGGTTATCATCGTTGCAGCCCTTGGCTGCCTCAATATCCCCATCGGAACACTTAAGGGAGTCTATTCTTTATGGGTCCTCCTGCAGGATGAGACTATCAGGCTTTTTGAAAAAAAATAATTGAATCATTATTTTTTTGCGCAGGGACATTGTATGCAGTGTCCCTGTTTTTTTATTATATATTTGAATTATTATAACCTTTAAATCATATGGCTGACGACAACAAGATCATCTTCTCAATGTACCGTGTCGGAAAAACATTTCCTCCTCATCGCCAGGTACTTAAAGATATTTCTCTCTCTTTCTTCCTGGGTGCGAAGATTGGAATAATAGGATTGAACGGATCAGGCAAATCAACACTCATAAAGATAATTGCCGGAAAGGAAAAAGAGTACCAGGGCGAAATCACGTTTCTCCAGGGATATTCAGTCGGGCACCTTCCCCAGGATCCCCTTCTTGATGAAAAAAGGACAGTGATGGAAATCGTTGAGGAAGGAGTGAAGGAAACAATTGACCTGATAAAGGAATATGAGAAAATAAACAACAGCTTCGGAGAACCTGGGGTTTTTGAAAATCCTGATAAAATGCAGCAGCTTATGGACAGGCAGGCTGGGCTTCAGGAAAAGATTGATCATGCTGACGGATGGAGTATTGAGCACAAGCTTGAAAGAGCCATGGATGCCCTCCGCTGTCCCGATAGCAATACAATGGTGAATATCCTTTCCGGCGGCGAGCGCAGAAGAGTGGCATTATGCAGACTCCTGCTTCAGAAACCCGATGTTCTGCTCCTTGATGAGCCAACAAACCACCTTGATGCAGAATCGGTTCAATGGCTTGAAACTACATTGAAACAATATAATGGTACCGTGATATGCATAACCCATGACAGATATTTTCTTGACAACGTCGCCGGATGGATACTGGAACTTGACAGGGGAGAAGGGATCCCATGGAAAGGGAACTACACATCGTGGCTTGAACAAAAGGCAAAACGCCTTGAGATTGAGGAAAAAGGAAACATTAAAAGACGAAAAATACTCGAACGTGAGCTTGAATGGGTCAGGATGTCTCCAAAAGCCCGGCATGCAAAGTCAAAAGCCAGACTTGGTGCATATGAAAACCTGCTAAATCAGGATGTAAAGCAAAAAGAAGAAAAACTCGAGATATTCATCCCTAATGGCCCAAGACTTGGCGATAAGGTATTAAAGGCATCGCATGTCTCCAAATCGTTTGGTGACAAGCTGCTTTTTGAAGATCTTGATTTCAGTCTTCCGCCAAACGGAATCGTTGGTGTCATAGGAGCAAATGGAGCAGGAAAGACTACTCTTTTCAGGATGATAATGAAGCAGGAAGCCGCGACAAAAGGAACCTTTGAGATCGGGGAAACTGTATCGCTTGGCTATGTCGATCAGGCTCATTCAGCTATAGATTTGTCCAAAACCGTATATGAAGTTATTTCAGGAGGACAGAACGATATTATGGTGGGGAACCGGCTGATTAATGCAAGAGCCTATGTTGCCAGGTTTAACTTTTCGGGTGCCGACCAGGAAAAGAAATGCGGCGTTCTTTCAGGAGGCGAAAGGAACAGGCTTCATCTGGCTCTGACCCTGAAATCAGGAGCCAATGTTCTTCTTCTTGACGAACCGACCAATGATATAGATGTCAATACGCTGAGGGCCCTGGAGGAAGGACTTGAGAACTTTGCCGGTTGTGCCGTAATAATATCGCACGACAGGTGGTTCCTCGACAGGATAACAACTCACATTCTGGCTTTTGAAGGCAATTCAAAGGTCGTGTGGTTCGAAGGCACTTATTCCGATTATGAGGAGAACTATAAGAAACGGGTTACTGATACAACTCCTAAACGGATTAAGTACAAGAAGCTGGTATGATAAAGCGCAATGGTGCAAATCCTCCTTCGCTAAAGCTCCGGAGGATGAAAGGCACAAAGGCTATTTCAGGATACCGATAGCGATACCTGCTACCGGGGAGACGCCTGAAAAATCAATATTGAACCAGTCCTTGTACTTTGTGAAACTCTCCTCGTTGGTATAACCGCTCAGCTTAATATTGCCGCCGGCAAAAACATCAATTGCCAGAGTATTGAAAAGAGGCAGTTTAAATCCGAGAATAACACCTCCGGCATAGATATTTAAATGCTGGGTTATCTCAATATCCTGCCATTCCCAGACATCTGTTTCGACCTCAACGTACTCAGGGTGGTTTCCCTTTATTGCTATTCTTCTGTACATAAACTGGGGTGCTGCATATAGTCCGAGCGGCGCTTTCTTCCTTCCGGGATGATTTGCCATGAGATAATTCCTGAACTGGACATTCAAACCCCCGCCTGACATCACTTCCCCATGGTATGAACGATATTCATTAGTAGCTCTATCCAGGAATGCAAAGTTCTGGTTTGAGAAATAGTAATTTGATATGCCCTGGTTGGTTGAATAAGTTGCCATTCCGCCGACACTGAAGGAAAGTGATGGAGTCAGGATCCTTTCGTATGACAGGTAAAAGGTCCCTTCCATGAGCCGTACAGGATCCAGCATGATCGCAGAATTATATTCCCTGGTAAATACAGGTTCTTCAGCCATGAAAGGCTGTGGCTGGATTTCGACAGGGATAGCCTCCGTACGGGGGATCTTCAGCAATGAATCCATTTCTTTGATCTTCCTTGTTACCGTCTGAGGATCAAAATCCATGGAATTTACTTTACTGTCGATCTCATTCAGCCTGATGTCAAGCTCTTTTGGCTTTGCTTCCCACAGTTTGATCTTTGTATCAAGCAGGTCAAGCTTTGAATCGAGAAGCTGAAGCTTAAGGTCCAGCATTTGTGATTTTTGCGCTATGGAATCCTGGCCGTAAAATTCCTGGCAGGAAACCATGATCAGAAATAATCCGGTAACTGAAAGCTTTTTTAAAATAATTGTCTTCATTTTTTTAAGTTTTTAGGGTTTATTCAGGAGATATTTTTACATTTTATTATCTGTTCAGGTCAGGTCATTAAATCTGCACAAAATCCCTGCCAATCTTGTATAATACATGATTAGTAAAATACAAGCCTGCCCCTAAAAAACGCTTTTTCGGATTCTTATTTTCCCAGTCTGAGCAAAGCAGACTGCAGATCTTCAGCAAAATATACCAGATTCCCCTTGTTTGATTCACGAATGAAATCTCTCAGGCTTTTGCTTATGTATTTTGATGTTAGTTCATCCACAATCCTGATCGCATCGGCAATGCATTTTTCACATATGGTATCATGCAGCTTATGCTCTTTGATATACTTCTGACCTTCTTCGGTTCTCAGATCCTCAGAATAGGCTGTCATGATTGCCTGTGCACAGTTCAAACCGGCCCTGAAAGATTGTATCGCTTTTTCTTCTTGAAGTTTCATTTGGATTTGCTTATATGTCAATTTAAGAGTGGAATTAAAATTGCGAATTTACTGTTAATATGGAATCAATTAGTCAATTCAAATGTCTAATCAGCAGATTAAATAAGAATCATTTATTTTTACCAATCATTTAAAAACTAACTATTAACTTAATCATTACCGTTATGAAACAGCGATACAGGTATATATTTGTTATTCTCCCGGGAATAATTTCGGTTTTGGTATTTTCGTCATGTAAGCAAAACTGGCCGCAATTCAGAGGGCCGGAAAGCAACATGTTGCCTGCCTGCAAAGATCTGCCGGAAGAATGGGGGAATGATACAAATATCGCATGGACTTATAAAATGGATGGTCTGGGCTGGTCATCCCCGGTTATATGGGGAGATAAAGTGTTTATTGCATCAACCTTCCCCGTAAAAATGAATCCCGTACCGGAAAGAGCTCCCATGCCTGGTCCGCCGCCTGCAGGTGGTGAACCTCAATCCGGACAAATGCCTCAACCGGGACAA
>CAYNGW010000170.1:0-4973 GCA_964396955.1 uncultured Rikenellaceae bacterium
CGTAAAAGGCTTTATCAACCACCAGACAGGAGAAATAGCAGTGAATCCTGATTTTGATCCTTCATTTGATTCACCGTTGTTCAGCAGGAATATTGAAGTGCTGAAGAATACAAACAGAACCGAAATGGAATATTAATTGTTATATAAGAATGAACTTAGAAATAGAATAAACCATATATTCCTGAAAATCAATTGTTTTATTAAATAAAATCCTGTTGAATATGAAAAAGTCATTATTGTATTTAGTCCTGATATCATTAATTTTTTCCAATCCGTTAAGTGCACAGGGAGGATTGCTTAAGAAAGTTACCGGTGCAATGAAAGATGAGCTTCTCGGTACAGGCAGCGGTTCATCAAAGCAGGAAGCCGAGCCCGGTTGTGCCTGTGATCAGCCGGAACTCGTCCTTGACATGGGCGGCAAGCTTAAACTGGATTATAAAGAGCTTGAGCTCACTACTATGGATGATGGATCCTTACTGGCACAGGATCGCCGGTCTGGTGAGTATTATGTTGTAAAGGGAGGGGTTACACAGGGGCCATATAAAGATGGCGATCCGCGTATTGCCGGGTATGAGAATTATGACCAGGACAGCGGAGATATGGATGGACTGCTCCGGAGGTATAAAGGAATTATAAGCAAGTCGGGTGAAAAATACCTGATAACACTGGGAGGGAAATCCTTTGGCCCCTATGCAGAAATACATGACTTCACGCTAACCCTGTCAAAAGATAAATTTGCATGCCTCGCCATTAAAGAGGTTATAGCAACGGAAGACGAGGGGAAAAAGATGGACGAAGCCATAAAAAATGCAAAGAGCGACCAGGAGCGTATGGAGCTTGCCATGAAATTCAGCCAGCAGATGGCTGACAAAGTTATGCAGGCAGGAGGAGCGGCCGGCACAATGCCAAAACTTGTGACCAATATTCCCGATGCAACATGGGATCCATATGCGGGAACAGGAGGCATTCTTGCAGGTAAAATGAAATATGATGAAATATTTGTGTTTACATACGACAAGATAATAACCCTCCAGGGAAAAACTTTGTTTAATCTTAAACAAGAGATGATGGGCGGTCAATTTTTATTCGTAAATACTGCCAATACCAAATACGCATATTCCGATTACGGCACTCTTACTTTCAGCGACGGATCAACTTTAGCCGATTGTTTCAATCCTCATTTACAAAAGATTGGCGGCCAGGTTTATCTCGTTTATATGTATTACTCCCCGAAAAGGAATGCCATAATGCAGTGTAAAATTGCCTGGTAAGTACTATCAAAAGTGACCAGTAGACAAGCAGGGAAAATTATTCTTTTTCTGACTTTGCTGACCGGATTGTCTGGATCCGGTTTTGCACAGCCTTTAAATTATGCTGATATCTTCGGCAGCGACTGGCAAAAGGCTCTGACCTTTATTAAAGAGAACAACAGCTGGATAGAGCCTGCCCTGGCCAGGCATATTATCCCCTATGATGAAGCAGTTGCCGTTATCTTTCCGGAGCTGGTCCGTTATTCTGCACTCCGTGATAAAATGGAGATAACCCTGCTGAAGACATTGTACAGGAACCTTGGAGATGATTATGCTGACTTCTCAATTGGTGTCTTCCAGATAAAACCTTCCTTTGCTGAAAATATTCAAAACAGGGTATTTGCCGGTACTGACAGGGAACTGAAGGATCTTTTCAGGAAACAATCATCCTTTCCTGATAAACGGTCATTCCGTGCATCAATAATAGCAGATCTTGAAAATCCGGAAACAGAGCTGAATTACCTGATCGCCTTTTACAGGATCTGTGAGAAACGTTTCAGGAAGGACTGGACCGATAAGGCATCAACAATAAAATTCCTTGCCACCGCTTATAATGCCGGTTTCCGGAAAAGCTTCAGGGAGATTGAAGAAATGTCCGACAGGAAATTTTTCAATACCAAACTCTTCAAAACCGAGAATTATTCGTATGCTGATGTATCGCTGTACTGGTATAACCAACATTTGCATAATAATCGATAAAATATAACCTTTGTGTCTGGTCGTATTTAAATCGAAAATCCATGGCTGGTTTATATCCGGAGACTTTCGCACGCTTCTATGATATAATATATCATCAGATGCGGGACAGCAGTGATTCTGAATTTTACCTTGGTGAGATCAGGAATACAAAAGGCCGGGTGCTGGAAATTGGGACCGGCACCGGGAGGTTCTTTATCAATGCATTGAAACAGGGAGCAGATATCTATGGTCTTGACATCAGCCCTTCAATGATCAATGTTTTGCTGAAAAAGCTTGATAAAAAACAGCAATACAGGATCACCTTGCAAAGTATTGTTGATTTTAAACATAATTATAAGTTTGATCTGATAATCGCTCCTTTCAGGGTGTTCATGCACCTGCTTGAAAAAGAGGATCAGATCAAAGCGCTTAATAATGTGTACAAACATCTGAAACGAGGAGGCCGGTTTATTTTTGATGTATTCATACCGGATCTTAAACCGCTGATATCCGGGATTCATAACCAGACAGATTTTGACGGCGAATATGAGCCTGGAAAACGTTTGAAACGTACAGTATCAACAAAACCCGATCTGCTTAACCAGCTTATTAACATTGATTTCCTTATTGAGTGGGATGATGGGAAAAAGGTCAGGAAGGAACACTGGAAAACACCTTTAAGATACTTTTTCAGGTTTGAACTGGAACATCTTATTGAAAGATCTGACTTTAAGAAATACAAAATACTCGGTGATTTTCTTGGTAACGAGCTGAACCAGAAATCCATAGAGTATATTATGGTATGCCGGAAATGATCGGAAATGAACAGGCGGAAATTCATATTGCAAAGCGCTCTGTTTTAGACGAGCTGCCTGGCAGCAGGCAGGATGACTGCTTTTCCGGAATTACGTCAGCCTTTTCGGGTGTATTGACAAACTGAACAGTATAACCTGAATCCTTTGGTCCAAGAACGGCTGTGAATCTGGTCAGGTCCGCCATTGCATGAGATGAGGATTAATGCGAACACAAGAACAATCCGGCTAATTACATTGAACTTCTTCATTATTTCTGATATTAGGGAGACTAGTTTCAAATATACTATTTCCCATCGCTTTGAGGCAAAGCACAGATAAACTAAAATTGTATATGTTAATTGCGATAATAATTATAATTTTAACTTCATTTATCAGAACATGAGCCGCTTCATAATTCTCCGCGTTGATCATTATGACCCTGTTACCATTGGGAAAAGGAACCGGCGCCTCTATACCGTTTACGGCGTGATCCCGGGTCTGTTTATTGTTGCAATAAACCTTTTAGAGCTCAAATCAATTGGTTTTGGCTTAAAATACCTTATATCAGCACTGATAGCTATCCCGGCAGCTGTTCTGATAATCCTGAAAGTAAGGGCAAACAATAAAAACCTGAAACCAATCGGTGAGATCGAGATCACACAATCAGGAATAAAGAAACTTATCGGAGATGTAATAACTGAATATAACTACCAGTCTGTTAAAGAATTAACACTGACAAAACATATGCCTGCCACAAGAATGAAAGAGAGTAAAAGCGGATACTATTCCTATATCCTGAAAATAGAAATGATAGACGGCGAGGAAGAATCCCTGGTTATTGCTGACAGATCGGTCGATCATGATCATAAGATCAGCATGGCTGATACAATTAAAACACTCAAAAAGCTAGTGCCTTTTGAGGTTAAAATTGATATATAAAAGTCCCCCCTTGAGGGGGGGCAGGGGGAATAAAAACTTAACAGGGCGAAAGAACACGCTGCAAGGGAAAATCTCAGGATTGAATTTATCAAGAGAGATGCACGTGATTTCAATTTTAATGGAGCATTCACCAGGAATGACAAACTGACAACTGAAGATTTTGAAATGCTGATTATTGCTGAAAAATAAATTTAACCACGGAGTCATACGGTTTTTCACACACATTTTCTCTGTTTTCTCCTCCTCCCGCCCTCTCCCACTCACCCCTTTATTTTCTCATTATACTTCAATTCTACAAAACGATCTAATCTAAAAAATTACTAATTTTACTTCCTAAATAAACCTGCTATGAGCCCGTTGTTTTCATTTACCAGATCAGATGCCTGGAAAGGCACTGTCAGAAAGACAAAACGGTTTTTCAAATGGCTGCTGTTCTTCATTATTCTTTTCCTGGGTCTATTCATTTACTGGAAGTATTTCTACACTTACAGCGAAGGATACAGGGCCGGGCTGCTTCAGAAATTCTCAAGCAAGGGAACCTTCTTCAAGACCTATGAAGGAGAGATGATACTAAGCAGTGTGGCATCCACCAGGGATATTGCTATTGCTTCAGAAAAGTTCCTTTTTACTGTTACCAACAAATCACTGACCAGGCAGTTTGATACGCTGCAGGGAGAAAATGTGATTGTGCATTACAGGCAGAAAAACGGAGCAGTTTTCTGGAGAGGCGATTCAAAATACCTGGTCGACAGTATAAAGGTCAAAAAATAAAACTTTACATCACTTTTTTAAGTATCCCCATTACGCCTCTGATGAATGTGGCACTTGTAAGTACTTTCACAACCGGACTTACCATTGACCTCCTGCTGCGAGTGGTGCTGGTAGTTTTTGTCACGTCTCATAAGATCCCTGATGTCATTGATAATATACTTATCAATGTCGACAGAAACAGTGACGGAGATGTATCAGATCCGGAAGATATACCAGGGAAAAGAGTACAGTTCAAAGAGATATCAGGTGTCGGATTCTCATATAAATTTTAATGACTAATAACCATTAATCAATAACTAATTACTATGAAACTAGTTGATGAATTCAAAGCCTTCGCAATGAAAGGCAATGTTGTCGATATGGCTGTCGGTATCATCATCGGCGCAGCTTTCGGCAAGATCGTATCTTCCGTTGTTGCTGACATTATTATGCCTCCTATCGGACTTCTCCTTGGTGGCGTTAATTTCACAGATCTGAAACT
>CAYNGW010000171.1:0-4972 GCA_964396955.1 uncultured Rikenellaceae bacterium
CACCTCCGAAGATGGGAGTAACTGCCTCTGAAAGCAGTACTTACACCGATTTCTGTCTTATTAATCTGGGCGGGGTAAAACCAGACGGCACAGATGCCGTCAATGAAATGACATATATTTTACTGGATATCGTTAAGGAAATGAGGATCCTCCAGCCCAGTTCAATGGTACAGATTAGCCGCAAGAATCCGAACAGGTTCATCCATAAAGCTCTTGATATAATAAAGACAGGTTTCGGACAGCCTTCCTGCTTCAACACAGAAGCAATAATCCGGGAAATGTTGCGGCAGGGAAAGAATATTGCTGATGCGCGCAACGGTGGTGCATCAGGGTGTGTGGAAACCGGTGCATTCGGGACAGAGGCTTACTGGCTTACGGGCTATTTCAACCTTCCCAGGGTGCTCGAGCTTACACTTAACAATGGTTTTGATAAGAGAACCGGAATGCTGGTCAGCCTTCAGACAGGATATGCCAAGGATTACAAGACCTTTGATGAATTGATGGAAGCATTTAATGAACAAGTTAACTACCTGATTGACATTAAAATACGTGGCAACAATGTCATTGGTAAGAGTTTTGCAGCCTGGCTTCCCGTACCATTCCTCTCTTTGCTGATTGAGGATTGCATTATGAACGGTAAAGATTATAATAACGGCGGGACCCGGTATAATACAACCTATATCCAGGGAGTGGGGCTGGGAAGTATTACCGATATCCTGACATCGATACGATATAATATCTATGACAATAAAAACCTCACCTGGGCTGAACTGACAGAAGCCATTGATGCTGATTTCACTGGTTATGAACAGGTTCAGTATGATCTTATTTACAATACCCCGAAATATGGCAATGATGACGATTATGCTGACAGGCATGCTGTTCAGGTTTTTGAGATATATTATGATGCCGTTAATGGACGGCCTGACTCGAGGGGCGGCATTCACAGGATAAATATGCTTCCGACAACCTCGCATGTATATTTCGGAAGTGTGATCGGCGCTACTCCTGACGGACGCAAAGCTTTCAAGCCACTCTCAGAAGGAATCTCGCCGGTACAGGGGGTTGATAAGCAGGGTCCTACTTCAGTCATAAAGTCTGCATCAAAAATTGACCACCTCCGTACCGGGGGTACACTTCTGAACCAGAAGTTTGCGCCTCAGTTTTTTGAGGATGAGGAGAGCTATGAATGTCTTACGGCTTTGATCCGCAGTTATTTTGCCCTGGATGGTCATCATATACAATTCAATGTCGTCAATGCTGAAACCCTCAGGGAAGCACAGAAACATCCCGAATTATACCGTGATCTGATTGTCAGGGTTGCAGGTTACAGCGACTATTTCAATGACCTGGGTGAGGATCTGCAGAATGAGATCATTGCCCGGACGGAGCACGAGCAGATGTAGACCTCATCCCCCACCCCCTTCTCCTTAAAACTACATGTACCCACCCCCTTATTCCCCCTCCCTGCACTATGCAAGGAGGGGGATAAGTCACTGATTTGTAATTAAATAAAAGCTCCCTTCCTTGCGTAGCAGGGAAGGGGGCTTGGGGGATGGGTTCGTGTGACTTATTATTTCTTCTTATCCTTCACCTCATTAAACACCGATGTAGCTGTTGCCACGATGCCTGCAATATCTGACAGGTTTGATGGTAAAATCAATGTGTTATTTGTTTTTGCCAGACTGGCAAAAGCACCAAGGTATTGTTCTGCTATTCTCAGGTTTACGGCATTAAGCCCGTTTTCTTCAGAGATTGCCGTTGCTATTGCCCTGAGTCCATTAGCAGTAGCTACAGCTACCTGTTCAATTTCCGAAGCGCGTCCGGCTGCTTCATTAATGCGTTTCTGTTTTTCACCCTCTGACTTAAGGATAAACTCCTGCTTATCTCCATCTGCATTATTTATCTTTGCCTGTCTTGTTCCCTCTGATTCAGCAATTACGGCTCTTTTCTCCCTTTCTGCTCTCATCTGCTTTTCCATTGCATCTTTTATACTCTGCGGCGGGATAATATTTTTCACTTCATATCGTGTAACCTTAACGCCCCAGGGTTCACTTGCTTTATCGACTGCATCAACAATAGAAACATTGATTGTTTCACGTTCTTCGAAAGTCCTGTCAAGTTCAAGTTTCCCTATGATACTTCTCATCGTGGTCTGTGCGATCTGGATTGATGCAAATCGATAATTATCAATACCATATGAAGCTTTCTGGGGATCCAGCACCTGGAGATAAAGTATTCCGTCAACTTCAACAGAAATGTTATCACGAGTAATACATATCTGGGATGCTACGTCGATAGCCTGTTCCTTAAGAGTATGCCTGTATCTCACTTTGTCAATAAAAGGGATAAGTACCTGGAATCCGGCAGTGAAAACCGCTCTGAATTTACCCAGCCTTTCAATTATTATTGCTGTTCTCTGAGGAACAACTTTGATCATAGATGCAATCAGGATGAAACCGAGAATGATCGCACCTATCAGGATTATGGTAACGCTTGTATTCATTTTGTCTATTTTTTAGGTTCAACTAAAAGCTTGAAATTATCTTTCTCAACAATTATGACAGTCTGCCTGGCTTTTATTTCCGATTCGGATTCAGCATTCCATGAGGTGCCTTTGAATTCGACTTTCCCCTTTTTGTCAGGTCCGAAATCTATGATTGCAATGGCTTCTTTTCCGGTAAATTCGTCCTCAACAGCCTCAGACCGGTCATTTTTGCTGTAAATGAACTTGTTCTGGATCATTTTCCTGAAACCAAACAGTGTGAGGACCGATGCTACTGCAAACACAATAACCTGCACATTGATACCGGGATCGGCAAAAAGGCACAGAAGGGCAGTTATCCAGGCACCCACTCCAAAGAAGAATATTACAAATCCGGGCATTACCAGTTCCAGGAGTAACAGAACCAGCCCTATGATAAACCAGATTAATTCGGGTCTCGCGAAAATAGATTCATTCATAATGTGTAATTTAGTTTGTATTTGTGAAAATTGTTAGCTGGAAGTAAAGTTAAGAAAATCGGGACAATTTTCAAGAAGAGTGTTTAAAAATAAAGGGAGACTGGCACAAAAACAGATTAATTTATTCAAATGATATATCGTTGACAATCTTTCTCATCCACGATGATACCCTTTTGGAATGGAAATTAAGGTTTTCCCGTGTGACATCACCCTCCATTCTGATAATGTGACCTTTATATTTTTGTGAGTTTTCGGAAAACTGGTAACAGATGTATTGTGTTGTCCCTTCATCATCACCTGCTGCCCTGGGAGCTGTAACTTTGCTTAAGGCAATATATTCAATGGTTTTCGCATATTTCATCAATTCATCACCCGGGATCTTTTTACCTGAAAAGACACACTTGCCGGTATTTTCAGTAGCCTGCTCCTGGCTGATCTTAAAATCCTCATCCGGGAAATTCCAGTTCACAGGATTATTGTATGTAAATATATTCCCTTCACTGTCTAAAATAAAACCGTAATGCTGTGTATCGCTTTTATGATCATACTGAAAAAGGATCATCTGTTGTCTTTCGACCGCAAGATCACCTTTTTTACATCCTGCGAAAAGGAGTAAAGCAATGAATACTAATGCAATATTTTTTACAGACTGTCTCATTTTTCCCCCTGAGTTAGCCTCAAAAATCGGACCGTTTTTGGCAAGCGACTCTCTTTATAATGATATTTTAAAGCGGTGAAAAGTTGCGTCTGATAAAAAAATTTTCAGTTTTCAATTTTTTTTCGTAATTTTTAACGGTTATAATTCCGTATGAGATTGCGTTGGGATTATCTTTGTTCCCATCCGTTAATTGTACAGGATAAGTAGTTTATTTAGAGCCATTAACAAATATTGAATCTCAGCATCTTAATTTCATTATCCAGGAAAGGAGAAAGGTAATATGGAAAAATTCTTTGATTATTTTGACGGCCGGTACAGGGAATCGGTTCTCAGCAAGACAGGGACCGATGAAGGGCCGGTTATTACCATATCACGTCTGACAGGATGTGATGCCCGCCAGATAGCTGAAAATGTAGTGGATAACCTGAACCGGAAAAGCGGTACCAATAAATGGAAATGGGTCGATAAAGATATTATCTATGCTATAGCAAAGGAGTTGAACACCGATTCACAGCGTGTTGAAAATTATTACAAGGGCATGGAACTATCAAATATGTCAGAGATGATCATGGCATTTTCCGGCGGTTTTGTCAGCGATGAGAGGGTGAAAAAAGCCATTAAGGATGTCGTTCTGACAATATGCAAAGAGGGGTATGTTGTCCTGGTTGGAAGGGGAGGAGTATCTATTGCCCGTAATATTGCAGACTCGCTTCATGTAAGACTGATAGCTCCATTTTACTGGAGGGTCGAAAATGTGATGAAAAAGAAAGAAATGGACATAGAAGCAGCTGAAGAGTATGTTGTAGATACCGACGAAAGACGGCATAACCTGGTAACCACATTCCTTGAAAAGAAATCCGTGAATATCGATTACCTTTTTGATGTCACAATTAACCGGTTCTCATTCAATATATATGAATGTGCCGAATTTATTTCATTGATGTACGAAAAGAAGATCGGCAGGCAGATCGCGGAGAGGAAGAAGACATCACCGATATTCTGATTTAAAACCCCCCGACCCCCCTTCTAAAGGGGGGCAATAAACCAATCATATATACTTTATTATCAACTAGTTTAGGTTTCAAATCCCCTTTAGGGGGTGGTCCCGCTTCAGCGGGGCCGGGGGTTATATATTAAGTTCTCCTATCTTCTTTATATGCTCGCTTAATCTTTTATCAAGCTTTTCCCTGTATGCATCCCAGTCTTTGATGGGGTATTTTGCGAAACCTGTATCCATTGCAGCTTTTGCCACTGCCGGAGCAACGATTGAGATCAGTCTGGGATCCAACGGCTTTGGAATAAAATATTCCCTCCCGAATTCCAGTTTATCAAGATCATAGGCCTTAAGCA
>CAYNGW010000172.1:0-4956 GCA_964396955.1 uncultured Rikenellaceae bacterium
ACCGTAATACCTGTTTTTACCGCTGCCGATCACCTTCATATGTGAATAGTATTTCCCTCCCAGGGCAGTCCTGACAGCAGTCTCTTTCTGTGAAGGATCCCCAATGATAAAAAATTCCTGGAGGCAGAGAATATCAGGCTGCTGAGCTTTAAGAAATTCAATGACCTTCTTTTCAGAATTAGTGCCATTGTTTTCGAAGTAATTAAATAACCTCAGGTTGTAGCTTATTACCTTGAAAGTATTTTCCTTATTCCCTTCTTGCCTTCCGATCTGCATATAGTTTGTCAGGTGTGTAAATCCAAGGGCTATAACAAAGACGGATATCAATGCCTCAAATCTTAATAAAGCAGCCCATATAACAACCATGATTATATTAAGCAGGAGGATATAAGGGTAAGCGAGCCCGAAAAAGGCAGGCAGGGTAAAATCCTCAGGATTTATTAGAGCGGCCAGGTAAGACAGCAGAAGTGCAAGTGCAAACAGTATATTTACCGCTAAAATGACTTTATAAAGGAATCTTTTCAGATATCAAGAATTTAGTATTGCAAATTTACCCGTATCCCGCAAAAATTCATTCTGAAGATGCCGGTTTTTGACAAGGTCTTAAAAAGATTATTTTAAACTGCCTTTTTATGTGATCAATTTTTCTTCTGGCTCTCGCTGAACAGGATATCTTTCTCTTCTTTTGTCAGGCTGTCATATCCCCCTTTTGAGATCTTATCAAGGATCATATTGATCTTTTCCTGATGCTCAGTCTTTGCTTTAGTAAAATCATAGTCTGATGCAGGTTTCCTGTAAGTTACCTTAAGCTTTTTACGAGGTTTGAAGAGTGTTGCGAAAAAATCGATTATCCTGTTGAATCCTTTTCCGATGTCACGTCCGCGTCTTAAATTGATCGTATAAAGGTAACCGAAGATAGCACCTCCCATATGTGCCAGTTTACCACCTGAGTTGACCGAGAAGTCCATTACTGTGGTCAGAACAAATATTGCCAGGGCTATATATTTGATCTTAATCCTTCCGAGGAGAAAAAGATTAACGGAATAGTCGGGCACGTAGGCAGCAATTGAAATGACTACCGCCATTACCGAAGCTGAGGCGCCAATGGCAACTGATTCAGATACCAGCCCTGTAAACGCGGGGAAGATATTGAACGACAGAATATAAACTATTGCGCCGCTGAGGCCACCAAGAAGATAAACAGCTATCAGTTTTCTCTGGTCAAGGTATTCAAGAAAGATCCTGCCAAACCAGTAGAGCCACAGCATATTAAACAGGATATGCCAGATATCCTTTTGGGTAAACATATATGTAACTAATGTCCATGGCTTTACAAGCAAGACTTTAAGAGAGGCTGGAACAGCAAGCTGCTCAAGGGTTAGTGCTGATATAGATGGATTATTTAGAAGGAAACCAATAATTACAGCCAATGTAACCAGAAGGAATACACCTATATTGATGTATATCAGCTTTATAAGATTGCTTCCGCTGCGGAATGTTTTCTTAATATTGTCCCAGATCCCCATCAGTAGAGTGTTTTTGTTGTTTTCTGCCAGTATCTGATGAGAATATACCCAAAGAGCATACCGCCCAGGTGGGCTGCATGTGCAATATTGCTGCCCGGCTGTGTGAACGCAAGGTAAAGTTCAATTGCCCCGTAACCCAGGACAAAGTATTTTGCTTTTATGGGGATAGGAGGTATAAGCAGCATTAACTGAGTATTCGGGAAAAGCACCCCAAAAGCAAGAAGCACTCCGAAAATAGCCCCCGACGCTCCTACTGTCGGTGTATTCAGCAGCAGCTGAAGGTTCTGCATTGTCTGATCAGTGAAAACCTTTCCTTCTCCAAGATAGGCAGCACCCTCGTCAAGCACAATCTGAAGCTGTTCGGGACTGATCGAGTTCATAAGCTTGTTATACTCGAAGGCAATAACTGATTCATGAACCAGTGCAGCTCCAAGTCCGCACACCATGTAATAGATTAAAAACCTTTTCGGCCCCCAAACCTGTTCAAGCACCCGCCCGAAAATAAAAAGTGCATACATGTTAAAGAAAAGATGCCAGATACCTCCGTGCATGAACATATGGGTAAGAATCTGTACAGGTTTGAAGCTTTCTGATTTCGGGAAATAGAGCCCCAGGATACCATTAAGATCAATGCTGAAAACGCTTTTCACGGCATAATATGCCAGAAGCATCAGAACATTGATCATTATGATATTCTTAACAACCGGGGGTAGCCCGAAAAAGCCTCTGCCGTATCCGTTCATCTGCAGTTTCTGAGTTGTTTTTCAATTAAAATAAAGGGACAAAACTAATGTTTCTTCCTCAATCTGACAATTTGTAACCTCTTACTATTTGAATTTTTTATCCAGGTCTTCAAGAGTGATTATTATTACAACTGATTTGCCTTTCGGCGAATAATTTGGTGCCGGACACGCGAATAAGGAATCAAACAGATCTTCCATTTCGCTCTGCGTCAATGTCTTTCCATATGGTATTGCGGATGCTGCTGCCATGGCAGCAGCAAGCTTTTCCCTGGCACCGGCTGAAGGATCAGACCCGGTACTGCGGAACTCTCCGATCAACATTTCAATCATTCTGACCGGATCGGATGAATCGGACCCGGAAGGACGCCCTTTAACAGTAATTTTATTCTTCCCTGAATACATGATGCTGAATCCGAGGATCTTCAGATCATCCCCGATCTCTTTAAGAATAAGAATATCGGCAGGATTCATTTCAGCAGTAACGGGAAAAAGTTCACTCTGGCTTACCGACCTGTTTCTACTCAGACATTCAAGGTATTTCTCATAAAGGACCCTTTCATGAGCCCTTTTCTGATCGATAAGCATCAGGCCTGATTTAACCGGACAAACAATATATTTGTTCTTTATCTGAAAGAATTTCCTGCCGGTTTCATCCGGTTTCCCTGCTGGCTCAGGAATATTTTCCCCTTTTTCAAGAGCAGAATAGAGCTTTTCCCAGTTTGCTGTATTCTCCCTTTCAAACCTTTCAATCAGACCTGTTTTATTAGAAGATGGCTCATCGGAATCAAACGGATTGTACCCCGGATTAATGTTAATTAACGGCGGTTCCGGAATCGGATCTGTCGATCTCCTGACAGGTATTTCAATCAGTGTTTCATTTTCAAAATCAAGTGACGGGACAATATTGAAACGGCCGAGAGCTTCCCGCACCGATGCCATGAGAATTTGCCAGATGGACCTTTCATCTTCAAACTTGATTTCTGTCTTGGTCGGGTGGATGTTGATGTCTATTGAGGCAGGATCTGCTTCCATAAAGATAAAATATATCGGAATTGCCTCTGCAGGAAGTATATTCTGATATGCCTCTGATACTGCCTTGTGAAAATAAGGGTGTTTCATAAAGCGCCTGTTGACGAAAAAAAACTGTTCTCCGTAAGTACGGCGTGCACTCTCAGGTTTTCCAATAAAACCCCTTATTGAAATAAGACTTGTATCGGTCTCCAGCGTAATGAGATCCTGGTTGATCTGCTTTCCGAAAACACCGGTTATTCTCTGTCTGAAATTTCCCGGTGCAAGATTATATATTTCAGTCTCGTTATGATGAAGGAAAAACCTTATTTCAGGATGAGCTATGACAACTTTCTGAAATTCGTTTATGATATGTCTGAATTCGGTCATATCGGATTTCAGGAATTTACGTCTTGCAGGTATGTTGTAAAACAGGTTTTTTACCGAAAAGCTTGACCCTTCAGGACAGCTGCATGGTTCCTGGGCTTCAACCCTGGAACCATTGATTACGACCAGGGTTCCAGTCTCAGTGCCCTTTTTCCTTGTTTTCAGTTCAACCATTGATACTGCAGAAACAGAAGCAAGCGCTTCACCCCTGAATCCTTTTGTGCTTATGGCAAACAGATCCCTGGCAGAAGAGATCTTTGAAGTTGCATGTCGTTCGAATGAAAGCCTGGCATCGGTTTCTGACATGCCTGAGCCATCATCAATGACCTGGATCAATGTCTTACCGGAATCTTTTATAATCACACTTATCTTTGTACCACCTGCATCAACGGAATTTTCCATTAGCTCCTTCACAACTGAAGCCGGCCTCTGTATGACTTCACCAGCAGCGATCTGGTTAGCGACGGAATCGGGTAGAAGCTTAATTAAATCGGGCATTAAAGAGGTGGATTTTTTCTTCAGCAGCAAAGATATTAAATATTGGCGTATGACCTTCCCCGTATAAATCACAGTATGAACCCGCCGGTTTACAAATCAGATGATTATCTTTGAAGAAAATTCCCCTGAGATGAAAAAGCTGTTCTTTTGTTCTTTAGTTATTCTTCTGGTCGTTTTTACCGGTTGTTCAAACAGATCCGGCAAGGATCAGATCAGGGTAATGACACTGAATGTCAGGCTTGATACTCCGCATGACAGCCTGAACGCATGGCCAAACAGAGCGGCAATGGTCTGCAATTTCATAAAAGATGAGAAACCCGATCTGTTCGGTATGCAGGAGGTACTGTCACACCAGTACGATGTTCTTGACTCAGTCCTTGGAGATTATGCATCGGCAGGAGCCGGACGATGCGACGGTGCAAAAGGAGGTGAAATGAATCCTGTCTTTTTCAGGAAGGAGCGGTATGAAATAGCCCGTTCAAAGACCTTTTGGCTTTCTGAGACACCGGAAGTCGCCGGATCGCAGGCATGGGGAGCTGGTCTTCCCCGCATCGTTACATGGGCAGAGCTTGTTGACAGGAACAGCCATGAGCATCTTTTTTTCTTTAACACACATTTTGCACACGATTCTGATTCCGCAAGAATCATGAGCTCCATTCTCCTCCTGAACAAGGTGGATTCCATCGCATCGGGTTTTCCTTTCATCATCACGGGTGATTTCAACATGCTTCCCACCAGCAAAGGTTATTCGATACTTACCGGACCTGCAGAAAGCGTACCGCTGCTCAGGGATT
>CAYNGW010000173.1:0-3278 GCA_964396955.1 uncultured Rikenellaceae bacterium
ACCGCCTGTTGGATACAATCACCAACTATATGGATATCTCATTGATCACTTCGGGTAATATGGTTGTCAGGAGAAAAGATTTTGTACCTGAACAGGTTATGAAAGAGCTTTCAGGGAAGTATAAGATAATATGCTCAGCCAGGAAACTTGAATTGTTGTTGAAAATGCCGGAGCATTCTGATAAAATATCAATCAATTCAGATCCTGAGATTGTAAATAAAATCATATCTCATCTTCTGAGCAACGCAATAAAGTTTACAGAGAAAGGAAGTATTCAATATGGGTATACAATCAGGGAAAATGAACTTGAGTTTTTTGTAAAAGATACCGGTATTGGAATAGGTAAAGAATCGTTGAAAAGTATATTCGAACATTTTGTAAAGGAAGATCGCGGACCTTTAAAGATTTCAGAAGGAAGCGGCCTCGGACTATCAATTTCAAAGGGACTGGTTGAACTTCTTGGAGGAAAGATAAGGATAGAGTCGGAAAAAGGAAAGGGATCTGCTGTTTTCTTTACAGTCCCTGTTGAAAAAGAATTTAAGAACCATATTATAAGTCCGCCTGCAGTTGAACAGAAAAGAAATAAAACAATCAATTCCATTTTGGTTGCTGAGGATGACGAAATCAATTTCTTTTTTCTTAAAGCTCTGCTTCAGAAGAACACATCTGCAGATATCATTCATGCCTCAAATGGCAGAGAAGCGATAGACAAATTCCGGGAAAATCCAAATATTGGACTGGTGCTTATGGATATAAAAATGCCTGTGATGGATGGACTTGAAGCCACCCGATATATAAAGGCTATTAAAGGGGATGTCCCTGTAATAGCTATAACAGCGTATGCAATGACAGGTGATGAAGCCATGATTTTTGATGCCGGGTGTGATTGTTATCTGACAAAACCTATAGATAAAAAACTGCTTTTTGAAAAAATAGCGGAATTCATTGAAATCTGAACTCAGCCTGAAAAAAGACCCCGCCGCAGCGGGGTCCACGAATGATCATAATGTTTACTTTTTATATTGAGCCAGGTAATCTATTACCTGACGGTAAACATTCTCAGCAGTGAAACCGAATTTTTCATCAAGGACTTTGAATGGAGCTGAATAACCAAAGCTGTTCACTCCCCAGACTTTACCCCTTGGACCTGTAAGTCCCTGTAAAGTAACTGATAATCCGGCAGTTAACCCAAAAACAGGAATGTCATCAGGAATTATTGATCTCTTGTATCCATCCGGCTGACATCTGAACAATCCTTCAGAAGGAGCCGAGATGATTCTCACCTTAAGATCATTCTTTTTAAGCAGGGCTGCTCCCTCAATAAGAGTGGCTACTTCTGAACCGCTGGCTAAGAGTATAACATCCGGCTTACCGTGACTGTCCTGTACAATATAAGCTCCGTTCCCGGACTGGAGAGCATCGTTGTACCTGTCATTGCCTGCGGAGGGAAGATCTTTGATATTCTGTCGTGAAAGGATAAGAGCTGTTGGTGTTTTTTTATTTTCCAGAGCAAGCTGCCAGGCGACATTTGCTTCTGCTGAATCTGCAGGCCTCAGGACAAGCATGCTGTTCTCCCCGTGATGGTTCTTAAGATGTTCCATAAGCCTTATCTGTGCTTCCTGTTCTACAGGCTGGTGTGTCGGACCATCTTCACCCACGCGGAAAGCATCATGTGTCCATATGTACCTGACCGGCAAACCCATGAGACATGCCAGGCGCACCGCAGGTTTCATGTAATCGGAAAAAACAAAGAATGTTCCGCAGGCAGGAATAACTCCTCCATGAAGAGCCATCCCGTTCATAACCGCTGCCATCGTAAGTTCAGCAACACCTGCCTGCAGAAAGGCTCCGGAAAAATCTCCCTTTATGAATGGTTTTGTGTTCTTCAGAAAACCATCCGTCTTATCTGAGTTGGAAAGATCGGCTGATGCAACCACCATGTTTTCAACCTTTCTGGCAAGAACGCCCAGAACAGCAGCAGATGCTGCCCTTGTTGCAGAATTCTCTTTCTGCCGGATAGACTTGTAATCAATTTCCGGAATGTTACCAGAATAGAAGAGGTGAAGCTTCTGATCCAAATCACCGTTTACAGATGCCCATTCAGCCTTTCTGTTCTTCCATTCTGCAGCCTGCCTGCGTTTTGAGTCAATGACTTTTTTATAATGCGCTTTAACCTCACTGAAAATCCGGAAAGGATTTGATATGTCTCCACCCAGATTTGACAGGGATTTCTCATAAGATCCTCCTGCTTCACTAACAGGCATACCATGAGTGGAAGTCTTTCGTTCAAAGCTTTTTCCGTCATTATCTACAAGACCTTTTCCCATTATTGTCTTGCCAATAATAATTACAGGCTTTTCCTTTGATTGAATGGCTGTATTAAGAGCTTTTCTTATCTGGTCATGGTCGTTGCCTTCAATGGTGATCACCTCCCATCCCCATGACTTATACTTCATTGCTGTATCCTCGCATGTCACTGCTTTTGTTTCAGTGGAGAGCTGGATATCGTTGGAATCATAAAACAATATCAGGTTATTGAGCCCGAGAAATCCTGCCAGCCGGCCTGCTCCCTGGGATATCTCCTCCTGCACTCCGCCATCGGAAATAAATGCATACGTCTTATGCGTAAAAAGATCACCTAATCTTGCTGCAAGGAATCTCTCTGCTATGGCAGCTCCGACAGCCATTGTATGTCCCTGTCCAAGCGGTCCTGAAGTATTTTCGATACCTCTCATCACATCAAGCTCGGGATGACCGGGAGTAGGGCTTCCCCACTGACGGAACTGCATAAGCTCCTCAACTTTAAAGTGACCCGTCAGTGTCAGCACTGAATACAGCATCGGTGACATGTGTCCGGGGTCGAGAAAAAACCTGTCGCGGTTTATCCATTTTGGGTCGGATGGATCAAAATTCAGAAATTCCGAAAAAAGGATATGGATAAAATCGGCACCGCCCATTGCCCCACCTGGATGACCTGATTTTGCTTTTTCAACCATCGACATCGCCAGAATGCGGATATTGTCAGCTGCCAGTTGGTTTACATCGGTACTCATAGAATTATATTTCAATTTATTATTAGTAACAAAAATAATAAAATAAAAGTATAGTATCTTACCCAAGCTGGCGCGGATTTGCCTTCGGCGAGCTCGCAAACGATGCCTCATGATTCCGCTGGCGCGGATTTGCAATCGTACCATTTGCTCGGCTGCAATCCGTGCCAAATAAAAAAAAGCATGGATTAAAAATCCATGCCAGCGATGTAACTGATATTCCTACAG
>CAYNGW010000173.1:3378-4895 GCA_964396955.1 uncultured Rikenellaceae bacterium
AAAAAAAAGCATGGATTAAAAATCCATGCCAGCGATGTAACTGATATTCCTACAGGTATTTTCTGTCTTCATCCGGGACTTCAAAATACTTGTCATAGATCTTTACATCAGGTCCTGATTTTGCTTCGACTTTATTGCCCCTGATCTTGAAAGTGCATTTTTCACCTCCGATACCGGAAAAATAAATGTTGAATTCTTTTCCTTCTTCATCTTTCATCAGTATCCTCACCATGTGAAGGTATTTCATACTGTTCAGCTGGGCTCCGCAAATAGGACAGGTATAGATGTATTCCACACCTTCCCTGATATCAAATGAAGGATGGGTAGTTCTGGTATAGTTCCCGAGTTCAGGATTCAGATAGACCAAACCCCTTTGATTACGATCAGCCAGGTTAGTAGCAGCAAGGATTATAGAAGTCTTAACATTAAGATGACCCTTACAGACTTTGCACAAGTATTCTACAGCCATAATGCACCTCCTATGAATTAATCAAATTAATGATCTTGTCAGCAATATTCTTTACAAGATAAGAAATATTTTCGCCAAATTCAACTTTTCCGGGTTGAATCCCGAGAATATAAACCGGCATTTTAAAGAATTCCGACAGCCTTCGAAGCGAAATGTTGTGAGTATTGAATGTCAGATCCTGTATCTGGTTTATTTCCAATAATTTATATGTTCCGGGAGGAGATTTAAGGTCAACACAATCCATTAATATCAGGAAATCAGGCTTCAGACTGTTTATTTTGCCGATATAATTTTCAATGCTGATTTCGACCGTCAGAGATGAAATATTCCCTCTGTTTTTGATGTTATTGCTGATGTAAACACCGACCCCGTCATCTGATTTGAGAAGATTGCCAATGCCGACAAAAAGAATTTTCCTGTCCTTTTGGATAAGAAGGTTGTCCAGGTCCTTAAACACCTTTGAATAAGTATTTTACGAGGATTTGCCGCAGGCAGTTAGGACAAACAATGTTGAACATATCCTTTCTCTTCAATCCATCCTTTATATCAACATCAACGTCCTGTCCTTCCGCCAGCTTAAGCTTTTGATTCAGGAGGTTAAGATTAAGAACTGATGAGAATGCTTTTGGCCCCAGTTTCCTGTGCATGTAATGAAGATGCTCTTTTGTGGTTATAACAGCACCGCAGCTTTCACATATCAGCAGTTCTTTTTCCTGGTATTCAATAATCTTTTCCCTGTCGAATGCCGCTATATCGTATATCTTGTCTGAAAGTTTTACTCCTTTTTGAGTTATGCAATGATCCTGGCACATGCCGCAAAAGATACATTTTCCGTAATCTCTTTTAATTATCCTTATTGCTTTCTCCTTATCATCAGTGAATGTAATTGCATGTGGGGGACAAACATTTGCACATGTCTCACATCCGACGCAGTTCTCGTCGTCAACCACAGGTTTACCTCTGAAGTTCTCGAAGGGGACATGAGGCCTGGCAGGAAACTTTGATGTGTAAGCCGGAGTGACAAGAGAGATAACTGCCTCCTTTAATT
>CAYNGW010000174.1:0-4862 GCA_964396955.1 uncultured Rikenellaceae bacterium
GGCAGCCTTCCTATATGCAATTCCTTCTGAGCCTTTGACAGAAGATCAAAAAGCGGAAGATTCCGTATTTCCTCAATATCCTTGTGCTTGTTTACATTAACGATAACAATATCGCCCTGTCCTTTGCCATATTCTCCCCTGAAATCGTAGAAACCGGCTATGACAGTAAGGGTACCGGATTGTATCAGTTCTTTGTATTTCTTGCAGGCAATGTTTACCTGGTAATCGAGATTCTTTTCAATGACATGAGCATGAAGCTTCTCAAAATCCCTGGTTGTTTCCATCTCTTTTATTGTTGGCTGTAAAAAATCAAGCTCATGCTTTATGTTGTATGTCTCATTTTCAAATCCCTTCAGGTATGCCTTAATGGCCCCGCAGTCGGAATGCCCGAGGAAAAACAGGATCGGAGTTTTAAGATGATAAATACCATAATCGACCGAACCTTCTGTTGACAATATCTGGTTGCCTATGTTCTGGATTGAAAAGACTTTGTTTGAAGTGTCCGGTATCAGTGAATTCAGAGGCACCCGGGAATCAGAGCATGTAACAAGCGTAATATATGGTTTTTGCTCAAAGCTGAAGCTCTCAAAATATTCACGCGGGTGTGTCTGAGTGAAATAGTTATTGCCTAACACTATCTGTGCTGCAATTTCAGGCGGCAGAATTGTTTTTGGTTTTACCAATGCTTTCTTAATGTCAGGTTCTTTTTCACCGATTGCTGTCACAACAACGTCATGCAGGGTATCTCTCCTGCTGACATGGCCAAGCAGGTGTTCAATATCCTCAAATCTCAGAATATCGCGTACTTCCGAATGTGCTTCAGCAACCTTTAATTCAATCCCTCTTGTGTTCAGGGTTTCATAGAGTCTTTTAATAAGCCTGGCTCCGCTGGAATCTATTGTGGCTGAAGTGCTCAGGTCAAATATCACGACTTTCAGCGATGAGCCCATTGCCTTCACTTTAGCCCATATGGTAAGGTAAACATATGCAACATTGAAATATACCAATGGCGATTCCACCCTGAATAAAAGGACACCCGGAAGCAATTCATTATCGGGATGCCTTTTGATATCAGTATACCTGTTTGTGCCAGGGATACGACCTAAAAATGCAATATGCGGGCTTGATACATTTCTTATGATCAGGGTCAGGGAGAACAGTGCGGCTATCAGTACTCCTTTCAGTATCCCGAATATTATCACGGCAACAAGCGCTGTGACCATTATGATGAAATCAAACTTGTTGACTTTATACAGCCGTTTCATTTCTTTGAAATCAAAGAGTCCGCGGACAGCCACAAGCACAATTGAAGCAAGGATAACGGTTGGCAGGTTTCTCAGCAATCCTGTCAGAAATAAAAGACAGATAGCTATTGTGCCCGAAGCGATTATCAGCGACAACGGGGTTTTTGCGCCAGCTTTTTCATTTACCGCCGATTGTGACAAGCCGCCGCTTACAGGGTATCCCTGCCCGAAGGATGTCGCCAGGTTGGTAATGCCCAGCGCAAGAAGTTCCTGCCTTGAATCAATCTCATATCCGTTTTTCTGTGCAAGCGTCTTTGCTGCAGAAACACTTTCAATATAAGCCAGCAGAAAACATGCGAATGCCAGCGGTATAATGGAGCTCAGATCATTCATATTAAGATCCGGTAAACGGAATTGCGGTAATCCGCTGGGTATGACTCCTACAGCCTTGAAACCCATTATACCGAGCGGTGTGAAAGAAATAACCAGGATAGAGATCACAACAACTATTATAGCAATCGGTTTTCCTGGAAAAAACTTTTGCCCCGCTAACAGCATTGATATCGCAACTACTCCAAAAACAAGAACAATTAAGTTTGTATCAGGAAGTTGTTTTATAAGGAATACGAAACGATCAATTGAGCTTTCACCTCCTCCCGGAACACCGAAAAGCTTTGGAAGCTGAGTGAGTCCGATTACTATTGCCGCCCCTGCTTTGAATCCGACAAGCACTATTTCACTGATAAAGTTTATTATACTGCTCAGACGCAACAGGTATGCCAGGATGCTGATGGCTGCAAAAACCAGTGCTGACAGGGAGGCAAGGTCGATCCATCTGCCGACATCACCTTCAGCAAGAGTGGCAAGAGTTACACCTATTAACATGGAAATTGCTGATGTCGGACCAACGGCAAGCTGTTTTCCGGTACCCATCAATGCATAAAATATACCGCCTATCAGATACCCGTACACACCATATTGAGGTGGCAATCCGGCCAGTGTGGCATAAGCCAGCGATACGGGTATCGCATAAGCGGCCAGTGTGAGACCGGCTACTGTATCACCTCCTAAAAGCTTCAGTGAATATTCGGGGAGCCATGCAAGAGCAGGGATGCGTTTGTTCAGACTTGCCCTGAAAGAATTCTTGTTCATACAGAGAGGATAGACTATAATAACCTTTAAATACCAAAGTAATACAATTCAATTTATTATACAAAATAAACTTGACTCGCTTCCCTTTTTGACATAACTTTCTTATTAAATTCTTTGCTTCCAATGATTTATTGTAAAATACAGGCCATTGCCCCATTGAACCTTTATGCCTTTAAAACATTAATCCCATGAAACCAAAAATCTCTTCCCTGTATCTTGTTTCTTGTTTCTTCTTGCCCTCTGCCCTTCGCCCCCTGCCCTTCGCCCCCTGCCCTGAGCCAGATCCCTCAGGGATTTAATTACCAGGCTGTTGCTCATAACAGTTCAGGAGCTCCGATAATGAATACGACAATCCAGGTAGAAACGAGCATCCTTTCAGATACCGTTGCTCCTGCTATTGAATGGGAAGAACTGCATTCTGCAGTGAAAACCAATGCATATGGTGTATTCAGTCTGGTAATCGGGAAAGGTATAAGACAGGCAGGATCCGCTCTTAATTTCAGCGATATTGACTGGACTAAAACCCCGCTCTTCCTGAAAATCCAGATCTACCACCAGGGAACATGGAAATATATGGGATCATCCAGATTATGGTCTGTCCCTTATGCGATGGTCTCAAATGACATCGGAGCCTCTTTGAAAAAGCTTGCGGTGACAGGTGAAACCGATAATCTTGAAGAAGCTTTGTTCGAGGTAAAGAACAGGGATGGTCAGATAATATTTGCGGTTTACAATGAGGGAGTAAGAGTGTACGTAAGTGATGGTGATGAAAAAGGAGTCAAGGGAGGATTTGGGACGGTGAAGGACAGGGCAGGCAATTATTTTGATGTGTCCACGGATACGAGTAACATAATCAATCCATCACAGAGCAGGATTTTGTGGTATCCTTTAAAGAATGCTTTTCTTGCCGGCAGGGTGCTGATTGAAAAACCTGACAGCGTTGGAATAAACTCATTTGCAACAGGATTTGAGTCGAAAGCAAAAGGGCAGTTTTCCCAGGCACTAGGAAAGGATAAGACACAATAAACTTTTCCCATCCAAAATTTTTGTATAATAATCTACACCTGTTTTTTTGGCTATTTTTCTAATATCTTCATCGGGAATCAATGAGAGTAATTGTACAATAGAAATTTTGTTGACATCAGATTTCATCCTGCTCATTTAACCACAGGCTAAAGTAAGAGGAAAAATCTATATATTACATTGATTTAAAGATTGTTACTAACATCAACTATTAAAAATGTATAATAGCTTAATTTCAGAAAATGGACAATATGATATCAGATTATTAACAACATTGGGCCTAAAATTGTCAATATCTATGTAATTTCCATAACTTTGATTCTTCCGAACACCCCTGATTGCAAATCCGCGCCAGCGGAACAGGATGCTGACATTTGCGAGCTCGGCGAAGCCAAATCCGCGCCAGCGGGGGGCCACGACCACAGTTTATATCTTTCTGATTGTTTTGACTTCCCGTTTTCATGCCTTTCCATTTTGATTTTTTATCTTGCCGGCCGTATTCAGAAGTGATATGCCGCGCAGGGATGATATTAAAAAAGTGCTGATAATAGGCTCAGGACCGATAATCATAGGACAGGCCTGCGAATTCGATTATTCAGGAACACAGGCATGCAAAGCCCTGAGATCACTTGGATATAAGATTGTGCTGGTCAATTCAAATCCGGCAACAATAATGACGGACCCCGGAATGGCAGATGTCACTTATATTGAGCCTCTTAACGAATATGCCCTTACCGAAATAATCAAAAAGGAACGTCCTGATGCATTGCTCCCAAATCTGGGCGGTCAGACCGGGCTGAATCTCTCCTCTATTCTCGCAAAAAAAGGCATACTGGCAAAATATAAAGTGAAAGTTATAGGCGTCAATATTGATGCTATTGAACGGGGCGAAGACAGGATAGCCTTCAAGGAGACCATGACCCGTCTTGGCATTGATATGCCAAAAAGCAAGGCAGTCAACACTGTTGAAGATGCCGAAAAAGTTGCAGCTGAGCTTGGATATCCTTTAGTTATACGTCCTGCATACACCATGGGAGGTACCGGCGGCGGACTTGTCTATAATCTTGAAGAGCTGAGGACTATAGCCAGCAGGGGACTGGCTGCAAGTATTGTTCATCAGATCCTTATCGAGGAGTCGGTCCTTGGCTGGGAAGAGCTGGAGCTTGAAGTGGTCAGGGATGCAAAGAACCAGATGATCACTGTATGCTTCATCGAAAATGTTGATGCAATGGGTATTCATACAGGTGATTCATATTGTACGGCCCCGATGCTTACAATAGACCAGGAACTTCAGAAACGCCTGCAGAAATATTCCTATAACATAGTCGAAGCCATTGAAGTTATCGGAGGAACAAATATCCAGTTTGCCCATGATCCTGAAACCGGCAGGGTGGTCGTGATTGAAATCAACCCCCGTACATCAAGATCATCTGCGCTTGCCTC
>CAYNGW010000175.1:0-4834 GCA_964396955.1 uncultured Rikenellaceae bacterium
TCTTCCGCACAGTAAACGGAGATATGCGGCTTGTAACACCTGTCAGCTTTGAAATATCACGGTCTGCCGCTTTTATCTCTTTCAGGTTTTCAGCAGTCAGTATCGTGGAATCGCTGAAAAGCAAAACAACCATATCCTGTACTCCGAATTCATTTTCAATCTTATCTGTTTCAATCCTCGATTCCATTGACGAGGGAACATAATTCCTTATTTCCGGATCAGTTTCTGAAAGGGGTATAAGAGAGCCCAGCGAGATTGCGAGCACCAGGCAAAAGCCAATAATGAACCAGCGATATTTTATAATGAAGTCAGCCATAGTATCAAAAATCAACTCTCAGGGCAACCCTGATACAGTTCATAAATTCGTCCACCAGGTCATAAATCGATCCTTCCTTACCGTAATAAAACTCACCACCCAGGCTTATTGTGAGGCCGTCAGCAGGCTTATAGGTTATTTCAGGCATCACCAGGAAATCACGGGAGGTGAAATTGTACAGAGAAAGAAGCGATGGCGTCAGTTTTCCATAAAAGAGATCCGTCTCAATCCGGATACCGGCAGAATGATAAGATTTCTCAAGCTGGTAATTGTAGAGCCTGTTGAAAGCGCCCACCTGCTGCCGGACATATTCTGTCAGATCAAATCCGGGAGTTGCCATCAAAATTGCAAGCTGAGAGAGATCCGGTTCTGATCCGATGAAAGGATCAACTGACGTCTCTTCAAAATCGGGAATTATTTTGCCTGAATATTCCGCTGTAATACGCCAGCTTCCTGATAACCAGTCAATTCCTGCAACCCATTCCAGTTCCTGGCAGGCTGCATATTCATATGTTTTGTATGAATCATAAGGTATTGACCATGCTGCTTCGCCTCTTAAACCGGCACTTCCGATGGTCGTTTCAAAATCAAAGCCGACATTCCTTATCTTATATGGTTTCATTGTCAGTTCTGTGTAAGGAACAGGTATGGGATCTGACAGGTTAAGATTGAATCTTGTCAGGGCTGTGCCTGGCATGGGATCATAGCCGTCAAACCACGAAAGGCTCATATCTGCGCCTCTTAAATGCATACTTGCCTTTAAACCATAGCCATACATATCATTACCTGTCACAAGAGAATTTATGGGATTAATTGTAACATAAGCGGGGAGGGGCAGGGGATCAATCATCAGAACTGACGATCTGTAGTAAGGCATGCCAACAGCTTCAAGACTTATCAGCGGGAAAGGATACCATCTTGCACTTACAAGCAGATTACCCATGTCCATGTCTTCATGGTCGGGAGAACGTGAAACGAGATTTTGTGCACTGAATTTTGACGTCGGATTGGTAAAATCAGCACGGCCCCATTTAATAATTTTCTGACCGGCAGTAACATCCCATTTTTTACCATTGATCCCGACATATGCTTCCCTTATGTCAATCCTGTTAACTTGCTCCCTGAACTCGGTCCCGTACCGGAAACGAAGATCCGCAAACGCTTTAAACATCTGCCCCTCTTCGCTTTCTATTTTAAGACCAAGATCAGAAAATGCGCCTGGTATATATGCTTTATCTTCTTCATCGTCAATACCTCCGTAAAAACCGCCCCTGACAAAACCGTATATCAGACGGCTTTTTTCAGATGAAAGGGGCTTAACCGAATCAGTTTGTCCGTATAAAAAAACTGGAACTAATAATAATATGGTGACCAGTTTTACATTTATATTATTCATGAATGCACTTTTTTATGCAAATGAATAATATATAATAAGACGAGTCGTCTCACCCGTCTTTCCCGAACCAGTAAATCCTGATGAATTTGTACGTCCCGCTTGGAATGAACCTCCGGCTACCGATTACTGGCTACTGATCATAAAGAATTGACTTCCTGACGCCTGATGCCCGTCGCCTGTCGCCTATTCTTTTACCCCTGTCGCTTTTTCTCTGTATTCGCTGGGAGTCATGCCGGTCTGGCTCTTGAAAATGGAATTGAAGGTTGTTTTTGAATTGAATCCGGCATCGAAGGCAATAGCCAGTATAGTGAAGTAATTATTTTTGGGATCACTGAACCTTAAAATGACTTCGTTTACCCTGTATCCGTTGATGAAAGTGAAGAAATTCTTACCGTGCTTCTCATTCAGTACCTGGGTAATATGGTGACGTGGGATACCTGTAAGGTCCGAGAGGTCCTGAATGCTGAGATCCCTGCTGAGATATGGTTTGCCGGTTTCCATGACTGAGATAAGCTTTTCCAGATAAGCCTGGGCTTGCTTATCCTTCAGTCCGCTTTTAGCATACTTTTCACTTTCTTTCCCGTTCTCTTCTTTTAATTTTACTTCATGTCCGTAAATAACCGGCTGCTTTATCACGTAAAAACTGTAAGCAAATGAGAAGATGGCAATAAATCCAAATACAACAAAATAAGGATCAAAGGGAATAAAATCACCTATCATGTTAAGTCCGCCCAGAATGAAGAGTATGAGGAATGCAACATAATAGCTTATTGATAATATTTTCAGCCAGTTAAGAGTAATCATCCCGGATGTATATGAGATAAGGTCCTTAAGTTTTTTCTGATGCTTGCTGATCTCAACAAATGCAAGGATGCTGTATGCAGAAACTGAGATGAAAAAACAGGTGCTGTAAACTATCCTTAGTGAAATAAACCTGTCGGGAGTGAAAAAGCTCCTGAGATCTTTAAGCAACGGCACTTCCCTGAAGATTACCGATACAGCAAAGAAAACGGCGAAAGGAACAAAATGAATCAGCGACAGCCAGTTGAATTTCCTCTCCGGATCTGTCATGAACCGGACATATAAATAGAGCAGCGGCCCGTATGTAAATGCAACGAAAGGAAACGCGTACATTTCAATAACAGTGGAGTTGAGCAAGGCTATAATAAGCTCGGTACATATAAGAAAAAGCCATGCTGCCATCAGCCTGTTTGCTATGGTTGCCGGCTTCTTTGTCGATATAAGCAATCCTGCAAAAAATGATTGTGATATACCTATATATAATACCGGATCTATATTTACCATTCCAGCATAATTTAATAGCCAAATATAATGAAAACAGACAATTATTCGGTACTTTTGAAACTAACGCATGACGAGAAAATTTATTACAATTCTTGTTAATTAATCTGTAATTTATTAACAATAAGATATTTATGAGCGTACTGTTAAATAAGGATTCCCGGGTCATTGTCCAGGGATTCACAGGAAGCGAGGGAACATTTCATTCCACACAGATGATTGAGTATGGAACAAAGGTTGTCGGCGGAACTACACCCGGAAAGGGAGGACAGACACATCTTGGATTGCCGGTTTTCAATACTGTAAGGGAGGCTGTTAATAATACATCAGCTGATGTTTCCGTAATTTTTGTTCCACCTTCATTTGCCGCTGATGCCATAACTGAATCCGCAAATGCCGGTATAAGGCTTATAGTAACAATTACTGAAGGCATACCGGTTTCAGATATGGTTATGGTGAAAGAGTATCTTAAATCGTATGAATGCAGGCTTATAGGCCCTAACTGTCCGGGAATTATCACTCCGGGCGAGGCAAAGGTCGGAATCATGCCGGGTTTCATTCACAGGAAGGGCTCGGTCGGAATAATCTCACGTTCAGGCACTCTGACATATGAAGCCGTCGACCAGGTTACCATGCTGGGACTTGGCCAGTCAACATGCATTGGAATCGGAGGCGATCCTGTCGTTGGAACAACAACCCTGGATGCCGTTAAGCTTATGATGAATGATTCTGAAACAGAGGTGATTGTGATAATAGGGGAGATTGGCGGCAATATGGAAAATGAGGCCGCCGAATGGATAAAGGAGAATGGAACCAGGCCGGTTATTGGCTTTATTGCCGGACAGACTGCACCAAAAGGCCGCAGAATGGGTCATGCAGGCGCTATAATAGGTGGAAAGAACGATACGGCGGCAGCAAAAATGGAGCTGATGAAGAAATGCGGTATACATGTTGTGGAGTCACCGGCAGATATAGGAATTACCGTAAAGAGAGTTCTGAACAAATAATCAGAGTCTCTTATATTTATATTTGCACCAACTTAAAATCGAAGATCATGGGATTACTAACCGGAAAGACAGCACTTATTACTGGAGCATCAAGAGGTATCGGGAAGGCTATTGCCCTTTTATATGCCCGTGAAGGTGCTGACATAGCTGCAACCAATATCGCTGATGATGATGAATTCAGGAATGCCGTAAAGGAAATTGAAGCGCTTGGTGTGAAAACAAAAGGATATGTTTCCAATGCTGCCAGCTTTGAGGATTCACAGAGATTAATCAATGAAGTTGTCAGAGATTTCTCAAAAATCGATATACTGGTCAATAATGCGGGGATTACACGCGATACATTGCTTATGCGAATGTCTGAGGATCAATGGGATGCAGTGATCGCTGTCAACCTGAAATCAGTATTCAACGTAACAAAAGCTGTTATACCTGTAATGCTCAGGCAGAAAAACGGTTCCATTATCAACATGAGTTCTGTAGTGGGGGTCTCAGGAAATGCAGGGCAAAGCAACTATTCGGCTTCAAAGGCAGGCATTATAGGTTTTACCAAAAGTGTGGCAAAAGAGGTTGGATCGCGTAATATCAGATGCAATGCCATAGCTCCTGGCTTCATTCTTACTGAAATGACGGAAAAACTGCCTGAAGACGTAAAAAATGAATGGGTGAATAAAATCCCCCTGAGAAGGGGCGGATTACCTGAAGATGTGGCAAATACAGCATTGTACCTGGCCTCAGAACTCTCTTCTTATGTTACCGGACAAACAATTCATGTCTGCGGAGGTATGTTAACTTAAAAATTTTTATTATATTTAC
>CAYNGW010000176.1:0-4833 GCA_964396955.1 uncultured Rikenellaceae bacterium
TTAAAGTACTGCTCGATGAGGCAATGAAAAACACCGGGAAAGGATGAGACAAAAGGCATATTTTATAACTCTTGTCATTCTGTTTCTAATCCCTGCCGTAAGAGGGAAAGCTCAGTCGCAAGGCACTGAGGAGATGCTGGAAAACCTCTTCTCCCGGATCCTGGATACAAGGAGTGATACCGAGCGCATAAGGATCAACGATTCTATAAACTTTATAATTGACAGCTACGTTACTTCCGATTTGATATTCTCCCATAGGTTTGAAAATCTTCGCTATCTGGGACAGATACTGTCCCCAGATTCGCGTGTTAAGATAATCACCTGGAACCTGATCCTGACCGACGGCACCAACTGGTATTTCTGCTATTTCATCAGGAGGGGAGAGAATGGAAGGGAGAACCATATCTATAAGCTTAAGGGAGTCAATATGGATGAAGCACCCCGGACTGACATCATATATTCACCGGACGACTGGTACGGAGCACTCTATTACAACATTCAGCCTTTCAGGGCTGGAAAGGAGACCTGTTATGTAGTGCTTGGTCTGGATTATGGAAGTTTATCGGTATCCAGAAAGATAATAGATGTTTTAAGCTTCACTGATGAAGGCGATATAATATTCGGGAAGAAATGCTTCATCAGAGGAGATGAAACAAAACTCAGGGAGGTCCTTGAATACGCTGCGGATGGTGTTGTAACCCTGAGGTTACATAATAAAAAGACTATAGTTTTTGATCACCTGGTCCCAATTTCATCCGGTCAGGAAGATAATCCGGAATATTACGGCACCGAATTTTCATTTGATGCCTATAAACTTAAGAAAGGATTGTGGCGATTTGCAAAAAATGTCGAGGTAAAGAACAAACAATAAGTATCTTTAATACTTTTGTTCCGTATGGCAAAGACAAGAATGACATATCTGATTTGTTATGATGATCACCGCAATTTCACGGAGGATGTAAAGAAGAGATTTTCAGATACTTCCAGATACCAGGTGATATCTTTCCATGCGAAACAGGATTTCCTGACCTATTTCAGGAAAGAGGCGGAAAACAGTTCCTGCAAAGTTGCCATCATAGGGGTTCCCGATGCGAGGGAACAGTTTGAAGCTATAGAAGAGCTGACACTGGAAATAAAAAAGGCTGATCCAAAAACCGGTCTCATACTTCTTGTCACGCCCGATAAAATGGATGACCTGAAGAAGACTATCAGGTTTAATATCGATGCATATATTCCAAGGAATGCAAATTTCATTCTCCGCATTCACAACACCGTGAAGAAGCTGTTCAGCGAACACAATATTGCCATCTTCAGGAAAAAGAGGAATTTCTCGCTTTATGTCCTGCTGGCATTTCTGGTACTGGCAGCCCTTATTATCCTGCTGGCATATTTGAGGATGCCGGAATATTTCTAAATTCTCTCTACCTCACTCCCTCAGTCCTCCTCTCCCGGGAGAGAGGGGGAAGATTACTTGTGACTATTTGTCAGTAATTTTCACTGGCACACCTTTTGACAGTGAGGGGCGGATAAATCATGTTCAATCATAAAACTGACTAAATATGCAAACCGGAAAAATCGGGGTAACGACTGAGAACATTTTCCCCATTATCAAGAAATTTCTTTATTCCGATCATGAGATCTTCCTGCGTGAGCTTATATCAAACTCGATAGATGCAACCCAGAAGCTGAAAGCACTTGTTACTGCCGGCGATTTCAAGGGAAAGGCTGGTGACACAACTATCAGGGTTACTGTTGACAAGAAGAAAAAAACCATAACGGTTACCGACAGCGGCATTGGCATGACACAGGAGGAGATTGACAAGTACCTGAACCAGATAGCCTTTTCAAGCGCCAACGAATTCCTCGACAAGTACAAGGAGCAGGCAAACAACTTAATAGGCCATTTCGGTCTGGGCTTTTATTCTTCATTTATGGTCTCTGATAAGGTTGAGGTCATAACCCGGTCATGGGAAGAAGGTGCAAAGCCGGTCAAATGGACATGCGACGGAAGCCCGGAATATATTATTGAAGAAGCTGAGAGAGAGGCAAGGGGCACCGATGTCATCCTGCATATTGACAAGGATTCGAAGGAGTTCCTTGAAGAAAGCAGGATTGAACAGCTCCTGAAGAAGTACTGTAAGTTCCTGCCGGTCGAAATTGCCTTCGGCAAGGAAAAGGAGTGGAAGAATGGAAAATATGTGGATACCGGGAAAGACAAAATAATCAATAATACCAAACCGGCCTGGACACGGAAGCCTGCTGACCTCAAGGAGGAGGATTACCAGAAGTTTTACAGGGAGCTTTACCCTGCCGGGGAAGAGCCTCTGTTCAACATCCATCTGAATGTTGATTATCCTTTCAAGCTGACGGGGATCCTCTATTTCCCCAAGATAAAAAGCAATATTGAGATACAGAAGAACAAGATCCAGCTTTACTGCAACCAGGTTTTTGTGACCGATTCAGTAGAAGGCATTGTTCCGGAATTCCTTACCCTTTTACACGGGGTCCTCGATTCTCCTGACATTCCGCTTAACATTTCAAGGAGTTATCTTCAGAGCGATGCAAACGTCAGGAAAATATCGGGTCACATCACAAAGAAGGTTGCTGACAGGCTGAATGAGATCTTTAAGAAGAACCGGGAGGAGTTTGAGAAAAAATGGGACAACCTGAAGCTTTTCATCGACTACGGAATGATAACGGAAGAGAAATTCTACGAAAAGGCTTCAAAATTTGCGCTTCTGAAAAATACTGATGACAAGTACTTTACATTTGAAGAGTACGAAAACCTTATTAAGGAGAAACAGACTGACAGGAACAAAATCCTTGTCTATCTTTATTCAACAAATAAGACGGATCAGTACGCCTATATAGACAAGGCAAAGAATAAAGGGTATGATGTGCTTCATCTTGACGGACAGCTCGATGTCCACCTGATAAACCACCTTGAAACCAAATTCAAGGAATCGAGGTTTGTCAGGGTCGATTCTGATGTGATTGACAAACTGATCCAGAAAGAGGAATCGAAAGAATCCAAATTATCCGATGAGCAGAAGGAAGATTTAAGAAGTGTCTTCAATGTGAAAGTAAAATCCGGGGAGATCTATAACGTTGTATTTGAGACACTTGACGAAAATGAAGCACCTGTGATGATCACCCAGTCTGAGTTCATGAGGAGGATGAAGGATATGTCGCAGATCGGCGGGGGTATGAACTTTTACGGTGAGCTGCCCGACAGTTACAACCTGGTGGTCAATCCGAATCATCAGCTGGTCATAAAGATCTATGATGACCTTAAAGCTGACAAAGGGGATAAGCTGAATGAGAACAATACGGAAAGAAAGAGGATGAAGGAAGAGATTGACTTCATGGAGAAGGAGCATAAGAAAAAGAAATCCGAAGAAGTAAGTCAGCTTGAGAAGGATGATCTTGAGAAGCTCAGGAAGGAGCTTGGAGATATTGAAAAAGCAAGGAGAGAGGTCCTTGAAGCTTACGGCTCAGGGAACAAAATGGTCAAACAGCTTGTTGATCTGGCGCTGCTTGCTAATAACATGCTAAAGGGTGAGGAGCTGAGCACATTCGTGAAACGAAGCGTAGAACTGCTCTAATTGTCTTGCAGGTCTTGCAGGTCTTGCAGGTCTTGCCAGTCCTGCAGGTCTTAATAGACTTGCACGACTTGCACGACTTGCACGACCTTTTATATCATCCTCCCAATCTCACCTTTGATATAGTCTATTGCCGCCCTGGTAGGTTCCTTATCAAGCCCCATGATAGTTTCAAGGAGCTTCCTGCTGAAATCCATGCCGGTTGCCTTCTCAGGCATCTTTTCCATTTCGCTGTTAATGATCTTGATCATATTGGAACGTGCATTCCTTACAACCTCCCATGCCTGCGGACTCATGTAGATCTGCTGGGAGAGATTATGTTCAAATTCGCTCCTGATGGTCGTGAGAAGGGCTGAATGAAGCTGTGCGGCGCTCATGCCCGGTGAACTTACCCTGACAAGCATCGACTCAAGGGATGTCCTTTCAAGAAAGAGGACGATCCTTTCATATGCCTGGAGCTTTATGGGGATTATAGTACGACTGTTCTGAAGAATAAGCTCCTGCTTCCTTTTGTCCTGATCATTCTTCAGCATGTTCCTCAGGAGCAGCCATGCTGTAAGCAGTACCAGTACTGCAGGGACAGTAATTTTAAGAATATCCATCAATAGTTCCATCATTCTTTGATTTTATTAACATAAATACAAACTTAGCTTTTTCTTTTGTACTTTTAACATTAAACCCGGAACCCGGAATCCGGAACAATAAACCTGACTATGGAACATCTATCCGACAGAATCAAATCCTTATCAGTCTCGCAGACCATGGCCATGGCGCAGAAGAGCCGCGAGCTTAAGGCAAAAGGATTGGACATCATAAGTCTGAGTCTTGGCGAACCTGACTTTAATACTCCCGATTATATCAAGGAAGCGGCAAAACAGGCTATTGATCAGAATTTTTCAAAATATCCGCCTGTGTCCGGATATAACGATCTGAGGGAAGCCATATCAAGGAAGTTCAGGGATGAGAACGGGATAAACTACACACCTGACCAGATTATTGTGTCGACAGGCGGCAAGCATTCGATTGTGAATATCATTTTATCGATAGTCAATCCGGGTGATGAGGTTATTCTTCTTGCACCTTACTGGGTGAGTTACCGGGATCAGGTCATCCTGGCCGGAGGGAAGCCGGTTGTCGTTGAAGCAACTCTTGATAATGATTTCAAGGTTCAGCCCGAGCAGCTCGAAGTCGTTATCACCAGGAAGACCAGGCTGATCATCTTCAATTCACC
>CAYNGW010000177.1:0-4817 GCA_964396955.1 uncultured Rikenellaceae bacterium
AATCCCACCATCCCTATGAACCTCTGGGAGGGATAATATGCCCATTCGTAGTACCGGTTGAATGAGATATTGTTCAGTTTAAGCCAGAATGACAGTATCTTAGTATATCGGTATTCTGCACTCAGGTTAAAGTTTATATGTGCAGGCATCGGGATTGCTGATTCAATCACTGGATCTTCACCCACTGGTGCCGGAATTAGAATTTCGGTTGATATAAAACTCCGTTTTCCGATTACAGTAAGGCCAATGCCTGCTATTATTTTATCCCTGAGATTATATTTAATATCTATCAGTCCATCCCAATCCGGCTTATTCCAGGCATAATCATAATTTGAAAGAGTGTAGTTATAAAAGTTTGCACTTCCCGTGTATGTAATTTTATCATTGATATTCCCGGTGATTTCACCATGAATATTAAGCAGTTCACCATCATCATAAAGGGGAATAAAATGATTCCCCATTTCCGGTGTGACAAGACAGCCCGGACAAAATATATTCGAAAACATCAGGATACTGTCAATCATTGAATAGGAAGCAGAAACAATATAATTGCCTCCGATCCCGGTATTTCCGTTCAGACCTGCTGAAACAATAAGAGCATGATCAGTATTGGTGAGAGTGAACAGTCGACCGTCATTTACAATGAACGGATTATCCTCGATGATGTTCATTGGCTCATTTACCTCCAGCTTCCCGTTCAAGCCTGCAAAAAAGCTCACATACTCAGGTACAATGCTGAAACCAAACCTGACATCCGGGTAGAGATGAAAATCAGGCTTATCGTTCATATTCTTATCAAAAAGCATCTGCAGACCTGCTTTAAAATTCCATTGCGTTGTGCTCTTTTTCACGAATGGACTAATGGCGACTATGTATTTCAGTTTGTCATATATTGTACTGGAAGGACTATAAAAATCCAACTCCAGTCCGGATCCTGCATAAAATCCTTTATATAATGTTGCCATTGTTCCTTCCAGTCCGGCATTATGCTGATAAAGGTCGCTTGTACTGAAAAAGAAATCATAATTGACATCAAAATCATATGAGAATTTCGCCGAATCGAGTGTCAGTGAAGCAAACGATATATCAGCGCCCAGGTTATTGTACCTCAGCCTGAAATCCTCTTTATCAGGTTCATAGCCAACCATGCTGGTATCGTAACCGTATGCATACCGTGTCCTCTGATTGTAATCAATTGATCCCTCTAGGTAGTTGTACCTGAAGAATTTCCTTCCGAACAGGGAAGCATCATTATCCATATATCCTGCAAACACCTTTTTCTCATTCTGAAGCTTCACTTTTCCGTTTGTCGAAAAATGCCGTGCATAAAAGCCGACAGCTCCTTTTTTTGATCGTTCAGTGGTTATACTAATTTCCGCAAGTGGCGTGATATAATTGCCGAATCCTATTTTTACCCAGCTTTTATACAGCTTGGGCAGCGGATCGGGCAGAAGTGATGCGGCTTTTATAGGGCTGATTGTATATTCCGGTAAAAAAGGCTTTATGGCGATATCATATTTGAAGTCAGGTTTGATCCTTGTCGTGTCATTCGTATCGGGAAGGTAGCTTCTCTTCCTGACAGGGGAAAGAGAGGGCTTGTACGGATTATAGAGAGTGACCTCCCTTTTAAGATCCTGCTGGCCGGTTTGTGCAGAAACCGGTACTAAAATCAGAAGTATCAGGAGTTTTATAATGAGGATTCGTTTCATCAGCAATTAATTTATCGTTTCCCCATTATCAGTATTTTGGATCAGGGCATCAAGTTTGGATCTGACTTCATCAAGGATCCCGTCATTATCAATGGTATAATAGTCTTTAAGACTCTGAAGAGTCGCCCTGGCCTGAAGAATATCACCCTTTTTAACACTTATATCCGAAAGCAGGATGAACATTCTTGCCATCCAGTACTGGTGCGGGGTATTCTGATCTATAAAGTCATTGATAACTTGCTCTGATTCTGTTATCTGGTCTTTCCGGAAGAGCAGTTCAGCAACCCTGTATTTTGATTCTGCGCCTTCAGCGCTGGAAACTTCAGTTGCTGTCTTCCGGAAATCGTTCAGCGCCTCATCAAAGTTATTCAGGCTGTAATTTGCCTTGGCTCTCATGAATAGTGACTCCCTCAACAGTTCCTCCGGGATATTAACTGTACTGTTTATCTTATCAGCGGCAGAGATTGTTTTCTGGGCATCGCCAAGCTGGTACGCTGACCGGAGTCCTCCCCTGAGTGAGATTATCTTGTTTTCAGAATTTCCTGCCGTCTTTTCCAGCATTTCATAATACTTAAGCGAGGAAGCAAAATCCTCCAGATCGTAATAAATGCCGGCAGCTGCGATTAGTGCCTGTTCGGTAAACTGATTATTCGGAGCATCAGTAACAGCAGTGTAGAGCTTAATAGCCTCTTCATTTTTCCCGGCCGATTTAAGGCATTCTGCGAGGTAAAACTGCGCATTCTGAAGGAAGCTGCCGTTAGGAAACTCATTCAGATAATTTCTGAATACCTCTGTTGCCCTGTCGTATTTACCTGTGATATAAAGGTTTTCGCCTGAGGTGTAAAGAAGCGAATCTTTTTCTGCCAGGTTTACGTCACCATATCCCTGCAGGGTTTTGAGATATGCAAAATAAGCATCAACATCATTGATCTCAACATAAGCGTTCCTGAGGCCGGTAAGTGCGTAACGTGCCTCTGGTGTTGATTTATAATTTTCAATGACTTTCTTATAATGGGCAATTGCCTTTTCATTCTCTCCCATATTATAATAAAGGAGCCCCATCTGAACTATTGCCCGTGGCACAAACGGGGTTGACTGATATGAAGTTATAATAGTATTAAAGTCAGCTTCACCCTTGCTGTATTCATTCAGTACAAGGTACGCCCTGCCCCTTTCAAAAATTGCATTTGGAACATAAGCGGAAGTCGGATACCTGGTTGCCAGCAATGTAAGGACTTCTGCTTTCCCCCTTTCATCATTCATCAGACCGAGCGAGAATCCTTTCTGAAACATGGCATAATCAGCATCAAGCTTGCCGAAGTCGATCACTTTATCGTAATAGCTTATTGCTTCCGGATAGCTGGTTGTGATATAATAGCAGTCGCCGATCCTGTTCCTTGCATCTGCCATGATTTCCGACCTCACATTTGCTACATTGGATTCAAATGTTTTAAGATGCGTGAGAGAATTTGTATAGTCCTTCAGGTTGTACAGTGCATAGCCAAGGTTATACCTTAAAAGATGAGACTCACCCAAAAGCATTGAGCCGGGTATCGCCATAAATTCGGTATAATCGGCTTTGGCATTTTCAAAGTTGCCAAGCCTGTAGTTGGCCTCACCTCTCCAGTAGACAGCCCTGGCTTTCAATTGCCGGTTATATCTTTCGTATTTAAGCGACTTATCAAACATATTTATTGAAGCTTCGAGCTCCATGTTCCTGAACAGTTCAAGTGCCCTGAAGAATGCCACTCTCTGATATGCCTCTTCCAGTCTGGTGTCCCTACTCCTGATCCTGTCAAGAGAGGCAAGGGCCGCCTTATAGTTTTTTGCCTGCAAATAAGTAGATACCAGATAATCATACGCTTCCTCTATCCGGTCAGAACCGGGATAAAGCTCAATATATTTCTGAAAGGAAGCTGTTGCCTCACCAAACGGAGAATATGATGTTTCATAGGTGATCTTTGCATAATTGAAAAGGGCATCTTCTTTTATCTTTTTATCAAAATCAAGTTTTGAAGCTTCCGAAAATCCGAACTGTGCACGCTTCTTGTCTCCCTTCTGAAGGTAGCAGTCTCCAAGGATAAACCATATATTCTGGCTGAGAAGATCTGTCCTTGTTCCTATTTCACGCAATAGCTTTATGGCCTTGTCGGTCTCCCCTGTTTTATAATAACAGTAAGCAAGCTGGTATTTATCCTCCCTTCCGCTTATTTTTGTCCCGGTAGCAAATTTCTCCAGATATGGCAGTGCTTCCCTGAAATTCTCCTTATTGTAATAAGCATCGCCTATGAACCTGTAAAGTTCAATAGCTCTCTCCTTCCCGGCAGAAGTGATCAGATCAGGTGCAATTTTCAGTATCTGGTCATAATCTTTCTGAAGATAAAGTATCTGTACAATATAAAAAGGGACCACGCTTCCGAATGTTTCGTCGCTCTTAAGCCTCAAGAATCCATCCATGGCTGTCTGATACATTTTCTGTTCATAGGCAATGTGAGAAAAATAATAAACAGCAGGCGGAGTATATTCTGTATCAATATCTTTTATCTCGGAGAACATCAGGAGAGCCCTGGGCTTTTCGCCTCCTATGAAATGAGAATAACCGAGCCTGAAGAAATATTCCGGCAGTTTTTCCGGGGCCAGTTCCTGACGGTTAACCTGTTCATAGTATGTCACTGCCTTCCTGTAGTTTTTATTCTGATAGAAATAATCGCCAAGTGCCAGCCATGCCTCATTGATCCGCGGACTTTCCGGATGTGTGCGGACAAAGGAAACCATTCTGAATTCAGCATCGGGATTGAAGAGGTTCAGCGCAGCCACTGCCCTGTAATATTCTGCCTCGGCAACAGTCAGGAGGTTTGTATTATTGTTGTTATTAATATATGAATCAAAGAGCCTGATTGCAGCCGGATATTTTTCTTTATTGAACAATTCCATCCCTCTGGTAAAATCAGATGCCAGCTCCTTGCCTGTAAAAGCGACCTGGGACACTGCATTGCTGAAAAAAATAAGGAATAGGCTGAGAGTAAAAAAATATCTGTTTCTGTTCATAACTCGTTCCTTTTGGCTTTTTTCTTTTTGATCTGTTTTGTTTCCCGACATTCTATCTGA
>CAYNGW010000178.1:0-4783 GCA_964396955.1 uncultured Rikenellaceae bacterium
GCCTTGTTCACAAGGATGCCCGGTTTTTACATTTACCGGTATGATGATATTCAGTTCGATAGATATGAATTCCCGGTTAGCTCAGGAAAAACTCAGGCTGTCGAAGGACATTCTATCTTCATAATTTACTGGCTTAAGGATAATATTCAGCAGCCCAGTGCATTGCAGATTGTAAGGAATTATACCAACGCAATAAAGAAAATCGGCGGGCAGCTTATTTATGAATTTGAAGATGGCGGGAGCCAGAATGTAGTATTGAAACTGGTCAAAGACAAGAAGGAGACCTGGGCTTATGTATATGCGGCAGGCGATACATACAATATTAACATCATTGAGAAAGAGGCGATGGACCAGGATGTGGTCGCTGATGCCAGCAGCATGGCGAAAAGCATTGAAGAAACAGGCAAAGTGGCTGTATATGGTATCTATTTTGACACCGGGGAATCAACATTGAAACCTGAATCTCAGCCAACTTTACAGGAAATCGCTAAATTGCTTAAAGCTGATCCCTCTCTTAAGCTGTACGTTGTCGGTCATACGGATAATACAGGTACATTCGATGCAAATATGAAACTTTCAATGGACAGGGCTGCAGCAGTAGTCAATGCCCTGGTATCTCAGCATTCGGTAAATACTGCAAGCCTCAAAGCCTGTGGTGACGGACCAACTGCACCTGTGGCAAGTAATGATACTGAAGAAGGGAAGGCTCTTAACCGCCGGGTGGAACTGGTAAAGCAGTAAGAACTTTATAAAATAAGGTTTTTTCAGACAGTCATGTTTGTGGAACATAAAGACATGAATTTCCAGACCTTTATTATATTTATAGTATAAATCCTTTCAATATCAGCAGGTTAAGTGAAGAATAAAGTTGGTATGCGGGTCGTTGATATGCTTAATTGCTTCCGGAGTGCTCATTATAACCAGTTCCACACCTTTTTGAACAGCTATTTTATATACTTCATCCATTACCGGGAGACCAGAACTATGACCAGTCCCGATAACAAGACGCTTGCAATTCCATGGGATTTTTTCGTCCGGTGACAGCGGTGTATGCCCATATGCATCGCTGTATTTTTTTGATTCCTTCTTCTTCCTCTTTTTAACAGAACCATTCACTATAATCACGTCTTTGACGTAAGTTTCCCCATCGATGGTTATCGATCCGAATGAAAGATTATTTACTATCATATAGAATCTCCTTCCCCTTCTCTTTATTGTATTGTAAATATACGAAACTCTACATGAATCTTCCGGGATGTGTTCAAAATGAGATATATAATCCTGATTTATTCTTGCGATATATGGTGTCCTGGCGATTACTGATGCTTGTTTTCTTTTTATCCGGCTGACAGCTATCACCCTGATGAAACAAGCTTTTCCAGCTCGGTAAGATCAATGGAATTTGGAAAGAATTCACCGAACCAGCGGATGCAGCGATTGCCATTTAACGGGATACCTACGACCGGGATATTGTTCTTCCGGCAGTTTCTCATTCCCCACGTCAGTTCTGGTATGCAGGCAATTCCTAAAACACCAAAGGATCTTTTCTCTTTTGATGTATATTTTGCCAGCTGTTTCATATTTCCTCCCAACCATATATATGGCTCAATATGATGGGTTTTCAGTATTGTACTGGCATGATTCTGGAAACACTTTGCAGAGCAATGTTTGCACTGATAATCAAATCCGTTTTTTGCCGATTTGCAGGTGACTGAAAAATCCTGAAGACAGTAGGGCATTAATGCTATTTTTCTGTCTGCCTTAATAAATTCAGACGCAAACAAGCGATTAGTCAGTTCAATCTCAAGCATATAAAGGTGATATTGCTCCCTTGTGGTCGCAAGCCTGCGGTCCCAGAATTTTGACAGGGGAAGCGTCCTGAGATGCTCTTCCGTATTCTCCGTGTATATTCTGAGACATGGATCGATCAGATTTAAAATGACTGCCATCATATCGCCGGGATCCTTTATCCTCAGTGATTTTTTCAGGATTCTCTTTTTTGAGGAAAACTCCCGGATCTTTTCAATCAGGTCACAGGTATCATGATTCAGGGCAAGGGCTTTATCAGCAAGCATCCTTATTGTTTCATAATATCCGGATGTTGAATCGGATTTACCAGATAAGGAATATGTTTTCCCGTTTACCGGAAAATATTCTGGATACATAAGGTAAAATCCGTATTAATTGTTCATTTTAATAACCTGCAATTTAGAATATAAATATTACAATAAGGAATATTGCTAAAAGAGGTATCGGTGCAACGGTACAGCGGGACAGCTGTACAACGGTGTAATGGTGCACAACTGCACGACTGCACGATTGCAAGACATAAAAGACTGGAATAGAATTCCCGGAATAATTTTGTACCTTTACCGGAAATTAAGACTATGGGCAGATCGCAGGAGACCTTCAATAAGAAGGAAGTAAGAAATAAAAAAGAAAAGAAGAGAAAAGAGAAAGAAGCAAAGCGTGCAAAGAAAAAGATGGAGGGGAAAAAGAGCAGCTTCGACGATATGATCGCCTATGTCGATGAATTCGGAATGATCACCTCAACTCCCCCTGATCCTGATAAGAAAACAGTTATTGCTGCTGAAGATATTGAATTGACAATTACTAAAAACAACCCTGCCAACGCACCAGGTTTTGTACGGAAGGGAGTCGTTACTTTCTTCAATGAATCAAAGGGTTATGGTTTTATCCGCGACCTGGACTCGCACCAGAGCATTTTCGTTCATGTGAACTGCCTGCAGGAACCCATAAAGGAAAATAATGTTGTTGTTTTCGAAATCGGCAAAGGAGCCAAAGGACCTGCTGCCATGAACGTGAAGCTATTCAGGGAATAATCCCTGACCGTACTAACCCGCAGACGCTGTGTGATTGCACGACTGCATGACTTACAATACCTAATACAGTATCCTGGTTCGAATCGTATTCGGTATGTTTTTCAGATCCTTGAGTACCGAAGCATCAAGCTCACTTTCGGTTTCTATAATGACATAACCTATGTCAGCATCGGTCCGGAGATATTCTGCAGAAATATTAATTCCCCTGGATGAAAAAAAGTCATTCACCTCACGAAGGACACCCGGAACATTCTTATGAATATGGAGGAACCTCTGCTTGGAGATATTCGGTTGAAGCGAGATTTCAACAAAATTCACCGCACCGATTGTGGAACCCGTATCACTGTATTTTACAAGCTTTTCTGCCACTTCCATCCCGATATTGGCCTGCGCTTCAAGTGTGCTCCCGCCAATATGGGGAGTAAGGATCACATTGTTGAATTCCTGGAGTTCATTCACAAACGGCTCATTGCCTGAAGCCGGTTCAGCAGGAAAAACATCAGCGGCAATTCCTGCCAGATGCTTTGATCTTAATGCATCAGCAACTGCCTTGTAATCAACAACATCCCCGCGGGAAGCATTGATGAGACAGGCATCTTTCTTCATAATTGCAACCTGGTACACAGAGATCATATTTCTTGTCAGTTGAGTGGAGGGAACATGAAGTGTAACAGTGTCAGATATCTTCAGCAGATCATCAAGAGTATCAACAGGCCTGGCATTGCCGAGACTGAGCTTCTTTTCAATATCATAGTAGAATACATTCATTCCCAGGCTTTCGGCAAGTATTGAGACCTGTGAGCCGATATGCCCGTAGCCTATTATTCCAAGGTTTTTGCCTCTCACCTCCACTGAGTTCCTGACAGATTTAAGCCAGACCTTATTGTGTGCAAGAGCATTTTTTTCGGGAATGCCTCTCATCAGCATAATACACTCGGCAACAACCAGTTCCGCAACCGAGCGTGTATTTGAGAACGGGGCATTGAAGACAGGTATACCCAGCATTTTAGCATCCATTGTATCAACCTGGTTTGTACCGATGCTGAAACACCCGACAGCAAATAATCTGGGAGCTTTATGAAGCAGATCCCTGCGAAGCTCTGTGCGGCTTCTGATCCCAATGATATGAGCCTGCTGCAGCTTTTCTTTCAGGTCATGACCTGAAAGTGCTTCATTATGACATTCAATGTCACTATAACCGTTTTCTTTAAAATACCGGATGGCATTCTCATGAATGCCTTCCAGAAGAAGAACTTTGATCCTGCTTTTTTCGAGTGAGTACTTATTCATCTTAATATTCAAGGCATGATAGAAAACGTAAATTTAGCACGAGAATAGAGAATTGATACCGAAAGACAGAAAAAAATGAAAATGAGAGGGCATTTAGAAATTAAAAACTTACACAGAATTCCGCAGATTAATACCGGTAACCGCACACCGGTAGCCGTCTACATAAACTTCTCCCTCTTCTGCAGATTAAACAACGCTGCAAGAAGAAACAGAATTGATCCCGTAATAAGTATGATCCTGTTCTTGAACATGATTATAGCCCAGGTCGTTTCATTTACATTATATGCCGGAGAGAAAGGATTAAGGAAGACATTCCACTGGCTTTTATAGAGAGGATCCGACAGGATCAGAAAGAAGAGTCCGAAAATTATCATAATGACAGCCGTACCGTTCCCGTTCCTGATAAAGGTGGAGATCATGAAGGACATCATCCCCAGGAAGAGAACGGGTATCATGACCTGTGTGGTCATTTTGAAAATTGAGAATTTCACAATAAGTACCGACGAAAGAAATGTGAAAACAAGCATTATCAGGTAGGCAATCACAAATATCAGGACTATCCTCACAAGCCATACTTTATACCTGTAATTCGGGATTCCGAAAAGGATCTCTATGGTCCTGGCATCCTGGTCGTTCTGGATGCCGAAAAC
>CAYNGW010000179.1:0-1544 GCA_964396955.1 uncultured Rikenellaceae bacterium
ACATGACTGAATCTGTTACCAGGGGTATCATTTCGCCGTCATTATACCTGGTTGTCTTAAGATTCTCTGCCATCCATTCCTGTTTTCCGAGAGTCACTGTTTTATACACATTACCGTCAATATCTTTTACCTGGCCTGTGGATCCGGCACCTGACTTTACGCAGCTTATAATGAAAAACACAACTACAACCGCACTTGCTGTTACCATTATTCTTAATCTTTCAGCAGTTTTGCCCGGATTTGACCGGGTAAGCATCAGCAGCCTTTTTCTTGTTAATGATGGATTGAATCCGCTGGTAAGCCGGACATCATTCTGATGACAGATAAATCCTATAAGGTTTTCCGCATAAATTCTGATATCGGCCTGCTCATTTATTGCACCGCTGTCGGCCAGGTATTCGTGATTCATCCGAACAGCCGAGTTATATAGAAGGATGAGGGGATTGAACCAGTATATTATCCGGATCACTTCAAGAAAGATGATGTCGATTGAGTGCATCTGCCTGATATGCTCAATCTCATGCTGTAACAGCTTTGGTGTTATTTTATCGTTACGGTAATCATTCTCATTTACTACTATGGTGCGGAAAAAACTGTACGGATTTACATGTTGACCAGTGAGTGCTAATTTATATCCTGAATGTGTCAGCATCTCTGACCTGGTGATCTGGTTTCTTATAAAAAGAATATTTCGAATGAAGCGAACAAAAAATATCAGAATGCCTGCCAGATATATTATAATTATTATTGATATGAAGTCAACCGGTGATCGTTTAACATCAGGGTATTGAGATGCCGGCATCAGGAATTCCCCTGCAGTCAGTACAGGCAGTTCAGTTTGAGGATTGATCGCCTCTATAGTGCTGTTGACAGCTGTAAGTATTTCTCCGCTGCCTTTATTCTCTCCGGTATGAACAGGAACGGCTATCAGCGGAATGACCAGTGAGAAGGCAACTGAAAGAATCAGGAAATACCTGTTGAACCTGAAAAGCTTCTCCTTTCTTAACAGGAACCAGTAAAGCCCGAACAGCAGCAGCAGGCTTAAGCTTGATTTTATAATATAACCTGTCATTTTCTTCTTGTTTTAGATTCAATTCTTTTGTTTACAATATCTCTCATTTCCTGCAGCTGCTCTTTTGAAAGATCAGTTTTATTGGCGAAAAATGATGCAAACTGTACAGGGGAGTTGTTGAAAAAGTCTTTGATCAGACCATTGACGTGATCAGAAAAGTAATCTGCCTTTTTGATCAAAGGATAATATTCCCTTGAGTTTCCAAATAGTCTGTAGCTTACAAAACCCTTATCAATCATTCTTTTCAGTAAAGTTACTACTGTCGTAGGAGCCGGTTTGGGATCGGGGAACTCGTTCAGCAGATCGCGCATGAAAGCTTTTTCCAGCTTCCACAGAAGTTTCATGATCTGTTCCTCAGCGTTTGTCAGGTACATATTGCTCTACATTTTATGGGTGTATTCTACAAATGTAGAACAAATAATTGTGATTTGCAAATATTTTAAGGGAAAAATGAAGAAGAACTTTATTATAA
>CAYNGW010000179.1:1644-4729 GCA_964396955.1 uncultured Rikenellaceae bacterium
AAAGATTAGTGCTGTCGCAAGGAGGGGGAAATAACTGACATATAATGTTTTACACCCCCTCCTTACACGGAGTAGGGAGGGGGCCGGGGGGTGGGTATATGTGATCAGGATGGGGGGTGGTTGTTTTAGCGGGGCCGGGGGTCTTTTCAGCCAAACAGCGACCTTACAAGATGTTCAATCTTCCCCACATGTACTATCTCTATTTCGGATCCTTTTACAGAAACATTCCTGTGGTACTTGGAAAGATATATCTTTTTGAATCCCATTTTTGATGCCTCTCTTATTCGTTGTTCGATTCTCGATACAGGACGGATTTCTCCCGAGAGACCGGTTTCACCTGCAAAACATATTTCCCTTGAAATAGGAATATCAAGATTTGAAGAGAGCACCGAACTGATTATTGCCAGGTCAATAGCAGGGTCATTCACTTTAATGCCGCCGGCTATATTAAGGAAAACATCCTTTATTCCCAGCCTGAAACCTGCTCTCTTCTCGAGAACTGCCAGCAACATGTTAAGTCTTCGTAAATCAAATCCCGTGGAGCTTCTCTGGGGAGTTCCGTATACAGCACTGCTGACAAGGGCCTGTGTTTCAATCAGAAATGGACGAAGTCCGTCAACAGTGGCAGCAATTGATATCCCGCTTAAAGGTTCATCGTGTTGATTTATAAACAGATCAGATGGATTATTTACTTCTGTCAGACCTGATTCACCCATTTCAAAGATGCCCAGCTCAGACGTCGATCCATACCTGTTTTTCACTGAACGAAGGATCCTGTAAACATAATTATTGTCACCTTCAAAATAGAGAACCACATCGACAATATGCTCAAGCACTTTTGGTCCGGCGAGAGTTCCATCCTTCGTAATATGCCCAATCAGAAAGACAGGGATACCAGTTATTTTCGAATATTTAAGAAGCCGGGCAGCACATTCCCTGACCTGAGATACTGATCCGGCCGATGATTCCAGCATACCGGTACTGATGGTCTGAATGGAGTCAATTATTATCAGTCCGGGTTTCAGATTCTCTGAATGGACGAGGATATTTTCAAGTTCTGTTTCGCTGAGAATATAGCATGAGGGATTGGAGCCTTTAAGCCTGCGGGCTCTCAGACTTATTTGTTCATCGCTTTCTTCGCCCGACACATATAAAATTTTTGTATTTTTTAATGCGAGTGCCAGCTGAAGGGCAAGCGTTGACTTTCCGACACCCGGTTCACCTCCGAGAAGGATCATGGAGCCGCTTACCATTCCTCCGCCAAGGATCCTGTCGAGCTCGGAAATACCGGTTTTGTGACGGTTCTTTTCGTCTGCTTTAATATTATCCAGAAGCTCAGGCTTGCTTTTTTTCAGGTCCGCGACAAATGACAAATTTTTTGATGAAGCGGGAGTAATGATCTCCTCATGGTATGTGTTCCACTCCTTGCATGAAGGACATCTTCCAATCCATTTTGCAGATTCGGCACCGCAGTTCTGGCAAACGAAAACGGTTTTTGCTTTAGGCATCCAGGAATTGAATTTAAGATTTTAATAACCTTTGAGAACCTTTGTATTATCCTTTGTGTCCCTTTGTGGTTAATTATTTTTTTACCACAAAGTTTCACAAAGGAATATATAAACAAATATAGGTAAAGGTCAGGAGATTTCTTTTTTATGATTCCTGCCGTACATTATATAAATTGAAATCAGACCGATGATTATTTCAAATAATATCTGAGATTCATGTGAAAGCAATGCATATGTGAGTCCATCTTCAAGGCTTACTCCCTGAAGAACGATGAGCACCCTTGATACTGCATAATGAAATGCTCCAAAGCCTCCCTGAACCGGAACTGACATCGCCAATCCGCCAACCACCAGTATAATAATGGAATCCCATAGTGTAATATGTGAAGTGCTTTCAAGACAGAATACGACCACCCAGGTCATTAGGGCATAGTTTAACCAGATCAATACTGTAGTAATAATAAATTCCCATTTTCTGTCAAGCTTTATGATTGTCTTAAGTCCGTTAATAACACCCCTGGCAATATCGAACATCTTTGAAAAAAACCTTATTTTTCTGAGGCTTTTCCTGTAACGAAACAACAAGTAAAGACCTATAACACCCGGTAAAGCAAGACCTATCCAGAAAATCCAGGAAAAGTCAAGGAAGTTTAAGACCTTATTCTTAAAAGGCAGGAAAATACTTTCGTTCAGAAACTCCCTGATAATTACTCCGCTGGTAAACAGAATTATTACAAGGAAAACAAGAACTGAAAAAAGATCAACTGCGCGTTCAATGATCACTGTTCCGATCAGCTTGTCAACTGGTATTTTACTTTTTTTACCAAGTGCCATGCAGCGGGTTATTTCTCCAATCCTTGGCAGTGCCAGATTTGCCATATATCCGATCATCATCGCATGAAAGGTGTGCCAGAATGATGGACGGACACCAAGCGGATGGATCAGCAACTGCCATCTTCGGGCACGCAGGATGAAAGCAACCAGGCCAAAAAATATTGAAGGAATAAGCCAGAAGTAATTGGCTTCTTTCAGATTATTAGTAAGACTTCTGATGTCAACTTTCCGGAAAGCCAGCCACAATAATAGAATTCCGGCAGCCAGAAATCCAAGAAACTTCAAAGCTTGTATAACGAATTTTCTGAAATTCAAATCAGTTTATTTGTTTTAGTATCCGGGAATATAATGACCGGCCGGAAAGATTTTGCTTCTTTGAGATCCATTAACGCATAAGCCATGATCAGCAGTATATCACCGACTAGGACCTTCCGTGCAGCCGCTCCGTTAAGGCAAATATCACCGGAATCTCTTTTGCCTTTTATGACATAAGTCTCAAAACGCTCCCCGTTATTCAGGTTTAGTACCTGGACTTTCTCATTTTCAATGATGTTTGATGCATCCATCAGATCTTCATCAATGGTAATGCTTCCTATATAATTCAGGTTTGCTTCCGTAGCGGACACCCTGTGGATCTTGGACTTTAATACTTCTATCATCATGGTATAAGAGGTATCGGTAATACGCCGCAAAGTTAATTAACCTTTTGATTCACACCAATGGGAATTCAATATTATCAATAA
>CAYNGW010000180.1:0-4719 GCA_964396955.1 uncultured Rikenellaceae bacterium
AAATGGAGACTGTAGTCAGCGGCATAAGATCAACAGGAAATCTGCATCTGGGTAATTATTTCGGTGCATTAAGCAACTTTCTGAAAATGCAGAGAGAGAATAATTGTTTTTTCTTTATTGCTGATTATCACTCACTTACTACACATCCAAAACCAGATGACCTGCAGGGGAACATTAAGCAGGTACTGGCAGAATATCTTGCCTGCGGCATTGATCCGGAAATCGCGACTGTCTTTATCCAGAGCGATGTGCCTGAAGTTACCGAATTATACCTGCTCCTCAATATGAATGCATATATCGGCGAACTTGAAAGGACAACATCATTCAAGGAAAAGATCAGGCAGCAGCCCGACAACATAAATGCCGGATTATTGACCTATCCCGTATTGATGGCCGCCGATATTATCATTCATAAAGCCAATAAGGTGCCAGTTGGGAAGGACCAGGAACAGCATCTCGAAATAACAAGACGCTTTGCACGGCGTTTTAATACGATGTATGAGGCAGATTATTTCCCGGAACCGGACGCATATAATTTCGGGAAGAAACTGATCAAAATACCGGGACTTGACGGTACCGGGAAAATGGGAAAAAGCGAGGGCAATGGTATTTTCCTTGCCGACACTCCGGAAGAGATACGTAAGAAAATAATGAGGGCTGTAACCGATACAGGACCAAAAACACCGGGAGAAAAACCATCCGGGCCGGTACAGAATCTCTTTACCATAATGAAGGTCGTATCAGATCCTTCTACTGTTAAATATTTCACAGATAAGCATTCATCCTGCGAGATCCGCTACGGCGAAATGAAAAAACAGCTTGCTGAGGATATTATCAAGGTTACAGAACCAATCAGGGTAAGAATAAATGAAATTCTTGCCGACAGGAAATACCTTGCAAAAGTGGTAAAGGAAGGGGCTGAAAAAGCGAGGGCAAGCGCTTCAAAGACTATCAGGGAGGTGCGTGAGATCATCGGATACAGGCCTTTCTGATACTTAAAAAAGAAAGCCAGGCTTTTTGGGGGCCTGGCTGGACTTGAAGGATCAAGTATATGATTGAGATTGCCTGTACAATCTTAAATTCAAATAGCGTGCCAAAAAATATGCGGTAAACCAAAATTTTGGTAATGAATAAAAGGATTGCTGTTTTTATTGTGATTATTCTTATTTCGGGCCTGGCTGTATTGGGATATTTTCTCTACCAGGGACGCAGGACCTTTTTTACTGATCCTTATAAAGCTGTTGCTCCCACAGCTTCTTTTGTCATAGAAACCATTGACCTTCAGAGTTTTATCAATTCACTTACATCAGGAAAGGGTTTGTCCGGAGAGGCCGCTAAAGTCAGGGAATTCGATATTTTCAACAAAAAGATGAAATTCCTGGCCGATCAGCTTAATAATGCCGCATATAAAAAGCTGATGACCGGAACTTCTGCAGTCATATCTTTCCATGTTTCAGGCTCAGGGAAGCTTCAGCCCCTCCTGACGACAGCAGTCCCTTCCGGGATCAGGATGAGACAGCTCAGGATGATCCTGCGTCTGGCAGGCACTAAAACGATTGATGAAATAAGCATACAGGGCAATAGTGTCCTTTCGCTTCCGTTTACTCTTGGTGACCAGAAAGGGAATGTCTATATCTCAATTATTTCAGGATTGTTTATCTGCAGTACGTCCGAAGAAATTATGAAAAAGGCAATAGAACAGACCGGCAGGGAGGATGATATAAGGAATATGCCTGGTTTTTCCAGGGTGCTTGAGGCATCCGGGAAGAATGAAGATAAGTTTTTCGTGGTTTTCAGCAATCTCCCGGGATTGTTCAGAAATTTCTTTAACGAAGAGTATTCTTCAACAGCTCAGAAAATAGGCTCCCTGGCAGGATGTGCGGAAAGCGATATTTATATCAATAATGACGGACTGGTGCTGAGCGGTTATACTGAAAGCATCAATCCGGCTGATATCTTTTTTAAATATAAGACGGGCAAGGTTGGTGTGTTTAAGACATACAAGATACTGCCTTCCTCAACGGTGCTTTTTGAATCAATTTTCCTGAATGCAGGCAATTCTCCGGGAAAAGAGGGTAACACCGTACTTGTCAGGGCTTCGGATCTGGCATCCAGGCTCCGGGAATATACCGGCGAGGAGGTCACCAAAGCATATATTGATATAAAGGAAAGGCCGGCAGATGAGAATATTGTGGTTATCTATGAGCTGAAAAACCGCGTATTTGCAGAAAAGATCTTTCTTGACGAATTTTCCCTGGAAACCGGCAAGACCAATGTTCTTTTTTTTCAGCCTGATGAACAGATAAAGATCCCGGTCTTTGTAACCCCGTACAAAGGATTCTCAGAAGCCATGTTTCCCGGTTTCACCAGGGATTTCAATGATTCATATTTTGCTTTTTACGATAATTTTCTTATCACAGGCAGCTCATATATTACCGTTTCGCGGCTTTTATATGATAACCTGCTGAATAAAACACTGGCAAACGATCTGACATACAGGGATTTTGAAAGTACGCTTCCTACTGTTGCCGGATATTTTTTTTATTGCGTCCCGTCACGCATCACAGACTACCTTAAAGGATTTTTCAGTGAGGATATAATGAATTCATTGCGATCAAATAAAGCCTCACTTGAAAAGATCCAGGCGGCAGGATACCAGTTCACTTCCAGTAACGATATGATATATAACAGTTTATCAATCCGTTTTATAGAGGAAGCCAGAGAAGAATCAACAACTGAATGGGAGACTTTACTCGATACCGTTGCGGCAATAAAGCCCTTCTTCTTTACAAATCATACCACAGGTGCGAAGGAGATCTTCATTCAGGATATGAAGAACAATGGCTATCTGATCAATGCGGCCGGAAGAGTCCTCTGGAAGGTACCTCTCAGGGAAAGGATAAACGGTACCATATTTATGATCGATTATTTCAGGAACGGGAAATACCAGCTGTTGTTTTCCGGCAGGAATTATCTTCATCTTCTTGACAGAAATGGCAATTACGTGGAAAGATATCCTGTAAAGCTCAGGTCTCCCGCAACTAATTCCCTTGCCCTGTTTGACTATGATAACAACCTTAATTACAGGCTGTTGATTGCCGGGGATGACAGGATGATATATGCCTATGACAGGAGCGGAAGCGTTGTAAAAGGCTGGAATCCCTTCAGGACCGCCGGTCCGGTGAATGCGGAGGTCAGCTGGTGCCGTGTTTCGGGAAAGGATTATCTTGCAGTTTCCGACAATTCCTCCATATATTTTCTTGACCGTACGGGCAATATCAGGCTGCGCCTCAGGGAACCTGTGACAAAGGCAGGCAGGTCATCGCTGAGGTTATCATCAGGTACCAGTCCGTCGCTGGTATGCACATCACCGGAAGGTACCGTTCAGCATATCTATTTTGACGGAAGCGTGAAAAAGTTCAGCTTAAAGACGTTTACCGTTGACCATGCGTTTGATTTTTTTGACGTAGACGGGGATGGTTTTGGCGAATATGTTTTTATTGATAAAGGTATATTGTATCTTTATGATCATAACAGAACCGAAATGTTCAGCAGGGGATTCGGCTCACCGGAACTCGGAGGCCCGATTAATTTTATTTTTTCAGCTTCCGACAGGGAAATAGGTGTTTTTGACATTAATGAAAACCTGATTTATCTTATTGACAAAAACGGTAAAACGATGAGCGGATTTCCATTAAGAGGGGCCTCGATGTTCTCAATAGGGAAGCTGTCGGATAAAAGCGGCTGGCATCTCATTGTAGGCGGAACAGACAGGTTCCTGTACAATTACAGGTTGGATACAGAGAATTAATGATTCCGGATATGGGAAAAAAACTATCTGTTTTTGTTTTGGCTGGAATCCTGGCACTGATAGCAGGCTGCGTTAAGGAGACCTATGATATAGACAAGCTCTCGAAACAAGCCCATCTGACACCGGGATTCGGCGTATCGGTAATAAAGGGCAAGATCACGCTAAGCGATGTCATTGAAAAAAATGATACGATTGTTTTTGACAGCGATACCGTATTCATCAATGATGACGATGTAGTGACATTTGTCTTCAGGAAAGATTCAATAATATCCTTTAACCTTGAGGAGTATTATGACATTGAAGATATGCTAACCCACAGCGACTCATTTGAGGTCGGAGATCTGGAACTATCTCCTTTCCAGGGTGTAATAAGCTATACATTAGAACAGATCATTGACTTCTTTTCTTCTCCGGTATTAAGAGCACAATTTGCAGCTCTTGACGGAATGACGGCAAATTTCCCGGCCTTCCCGGCTACCAGTTTGGGGGAAATCGACTACAATGCCTTTACAAATTTTGAGTATGCAACTTTTTCGGAAGGTTACATTGATATCAGTGTAAGGAATAACCTTACAGCCCCCCTCAGCGGAGCAACAATAAGACTTTATAATACAGGTGATCATTCCCAGATCAACAGTGATGTGACAATCGGTACAGTTAATCCGGGACAAATAGTGACTGAGAGCATAAGCCTGGCAGGACTGACTGTAACAAATCAGCTTACTGCAGCTATTGTACTTAATGGAAGCCCGGGAACGGCAACTCCGGTTCTTATTGATCTTGATGCAAGCAATATTGAAGTAACCGTTTCGGGCAGGGATATGAAGGTAAGCTCCGGAAGAGTCATCCTGCCTGTTCAGGATATACTGTCACTTGATGAAGAAGATACAGTATCTGTTGATCCCGGT
>CAYNGW010000181.1:0-4561 GCA_964396955.1 uncultured Rikenellaceae bacterium
AAATTTATTTTTGTAATCAATTAATAAGAACTATAACTTTATAAAAAGTGTATACTATGTCTATGACCCCTTGTATACCTTGTATATGGTCCTTACACGAAGCAGGGAGGGGGACAAAGGGGGTGGGTTCATGTATCTAATAGTTACAAATTATGTCTTCTAACAAAAACATCGAACTGATCTCAAAAAAACTCGGACTCCATGACTGGCAGGTTGAGAATACCATCAGGCTGATGGATGACGGGGCGACGATCCCATTCATAAGCCGGTACAGAAAGGAGATGACCGGTAGTCTTGATGAGGTACAGCTGATGCATATCAAGAATGAATATGACAGGTTGAAAGACCTTGATGCGCGAAGGGAAACCATCATAAAATCAGTTGAGGAACAGGAGAAAATGACACCGGAGCTGATGGAGAAGATTACTGCTGCTGAGACAATGGCTGAGCTTGAAGACATATACCTGCCCTACAGACCTAAAAGGCGTACCCGTGCTACTGCAGCCAGGGAAAAAGGACTTGAACCGCTGGCTGAAATTATCTTTAAACAACAGGAACCTGATCCGTTCGGTAAGGCCGGGGAGTTTGTGAACGATGATGTACCTGCACCTGAGGATGCTGTTTCAGGAGCTTGCGACATAATAGCGGAATGGATAAATGAAGATGAATCAGCAAGGAAAAAGCTTAGATACCTGTTTGAAAAAGAAGCTGTTATTTATTCAAAAGTTTTAAAGGGTAAGGAAACGGAGGGTGTCAAATTCAGTGACTACTATGACTGGTCGGAACCCCTTAAGAAGTGTCCATCCCACCGTCTGCTGGCAATGAGAAGAGGTGAGGAGGAGGGTTTTCTGAAGCTCTCAATAGAACCGGTGGAGGATAATGCAATTGAAATGCTGAGATCGCTGTTTGTAAAAGGCAATAACGAATCATCTGAACTTGTGATGGCTGCTGCTGAGGACAGCTGGAAAAGGCTGCTCTCCTCGTCAATGGAAACAGAGTTCAGGAATATATCGAAGGAAACAGCAGATAAAGAAGCAATAAAGGTTTTTGCCGATAATCTGCGTCAGCTTCTCCTTACTTCGCCTCTGGGTGAAAAGAATGTCCTGGCCTTGGATCCGGGATTCAGGACCGGATGTAAAGTAGTATGTCTTGACAGACAGGGCAACCTGCTTCATAATGAGACAATCTATCCCCATCCACCGCAGAACCAGACAGCCTTGTCAGTAAAAAAAATACTCACACTGGTAAATGCATATAAGATTGAAGCTATAGCGATTGGGAACGGAACAGCCAGCAGGGAGACTGAGGACTTTATTAAAAAATATGTCAGATTTGAGAATGACATACAGGTATTTGTGGTCAGTGAAGCTGGTGCATCAATATATTCGGCTTCAAAAGTCGCTCGTGATGAATTCCCGGATTACGACGTTACGGTAAGAGGCGCTGTTTCAATTGGCCGTCGTCTCATGGATCCTCTGGCGGAGCTTGTTAAGATCGATCCTAAATCGATAGGAGTGGGGCAGTACCAGCACGATGTTGACCAGCAGAAGCTTCAGAATGCCCTGGATGAGGTTGTTATGAGCTGTGTAAATGCAGTCGGAGTTGAAGTAAACACTGCAAGCAGTCATCTGCTTACCTATGTATCCGGACTTGGTCCTCAGCTGGCTCAGAACATTGTGGATTACAGGACTGGAATCGGACCTTTCAAATCAAGGAAGGAGCTTCTTAAGGTAAAGAGAATGGGTCCTAAAGCTTTTGAGCAGAGTGCAGGCTTCCTGAGAATACGGAATGCGGAAAACCCTCTTGACAGCAGCGCTGTCCATCCGGAAAGCTATCATGTTGTTGAGAAAATGGCAAAGGAACTGGGATGTGATGTTAAGGAGCTTGTCAGCAATGAAAATAAGAGAAAGGAAATAGTACTTGAGAAATACGTTACGCCGGTCACCGGACTGCCAACGCTGAAGGACATTATGGATGAGCTGGCCAAACCGGGCCGTGATCCGAGATCAAAGATCAAAGAATTCAGGTTTGCGGATATTCATGAAATGGAAGACCTGGTACCTGGAATGGTTGTTCCGGGAATTGTAACAAATGTTACAAAATTCGGAGCGTTTGTCGACATCGGGATCAAACATGACGGGCTGGTACATATTTCCAACCTTAGTAAATCCTACACCACGGATCCTTCAAGTGTTGTAAAGCTGAATCAACATGTGATGGTGAAGGTGCTGTCGGTGGATATCGACAGAAAGAGGATACAGCTGTCGATGAAAGATGTGGAGAAAGATAAAAGATAAAAGGAAAAAGATAAAAGGAGAAAGGCGAAAGGCAAAAGGCAAAATGATAAACTTAACAGTATAAATAATTATCAAATGAAAAAGATCACTATTCTATCGGTTCTGCTGGTAGCAGTCATATTATTTGCCTGCAGTAACCGGCAGGCTGTAAAGCCTCCGGAGGCTGAAAAAATACCGCATGAATTATTCGATAACAGGATCGATAACTATTACTGGATGCGTCTGAGTGACGAGCAGAAGAATGCAGCCACTCCTGATGAACAGACAGCTAAAGTCCTTGATTACCTGAATAAGGAGAATGAATACTCAAGGTCAGTGCTTAAGCATACTGAAGATCTTCAGAAGACTCTTTATGATGAGATTGTCGGGAGAATAAAAAAGAATGATGAATCTGTACCTTATCTTGATAACGGATACTATTATTATACAAGATTTATTGAAGGTAAGGAATATCCGGTCTATTACAGGAAGAAAGGATCTCTTGAAGCTCCTGATGAGCTGCTTCTTGATGTGAACAAAATTGCAGAGGGACAGAAATATTGTTCAGTCTCCGGACTCAATATCAGCAGGGATAATAAAATATTGTCCTATGGGATTGACCTTGTAAGCCGCCGGCGCTATACAATATATTTCCTTGATCTTACTACCTTACAGTTGCTTCCCGACAGGATTGAAAACACTACCGGAGGCACTATATGGGCTGCAGATAATAAAACAGTATTTTATACGACCAAGGATCCGGAAACTCTCAGGTCTGACAGAGTATTAAGGCACAAGTTAGGGACTCCTGTAAGTGGCGATAAAGAAGTGTTCTTTGAGAATGATGAAACCTTCAGTGTATATCTCGGGGAGACCAAGAGCCGGAAATACATTCTCATTAATTCTTCACATACACTGGCATCTGAAGTGAGATTCATAGATGCTTCAAATCCGGAAGGGGAATTTAATATCCTTGAGCCAAGGAAGATGAACCATGAGTACAGTGTTGATCACCTTGGGAACACCTTTTACATTATTACCAATGCCGACAGCGCCAGGAATTTTAAGCTCATGAAGACTCCGGATAATAAGACAACCTATGAAAACTGGATTGAGGTGATTCCTCACAGGGATGATGTCCTTCTTCAGGGCTTTGAGCTCTTTGATGATTTCCTGGTAACCAATGAGAGAATTAAAGGACTTAATAATCTCAGGATCATTAATTTAAAGGATAACAGCGAACATTACCTGGATTTTGGTGAGGAGACATATACAGCAGGTATAAATGTGAACAGGAATTCTGATACAGATGTGCTCAGGTATAGTTTTTCATCGCTTACAACACCTAACTCCGTAATTGATTACAATATGATCACCAGGGATAAGAAAGTGCTCAAACAGGATGAGGTGCTGGGCGGATTTGATAAGAACAACTATGAGTCAAAACGTCTATGGGCTACGGCCCAGGATGGAACTATGATCCCTGTTTCACTTGTATACAGGAAAGGATTTGTTCAGGATGGAAAAGCTCCATTATTGATTTATGGGTACGGATCCTACGGCTCATCCATGAATGCGTCATTCAACAGCGCAATATTAAGCCTGCTCGACAGAGGTTTTGCGTATGCAATTGCACATATCCGGGGCGGAAGCGAAATGGGACGTTACTGGTATGAAGACGGGAAGCTCCTGAAAAAGAAAAATACATTCACGGATTTCAATGACTGTGCACAATTTCTTGTAAATGAGAAATATACATCTATAAATAAGCTATTTGCCATGGGAGGGAGTGCCGGAGGATTGTTAGTCGGCGCTATTGTAAATATGAGACCTGATTTATATAAAGGAGTGATTGCATCTGTCCCGTTTGTGGATGTAGTGACCACCATGCTGGATGAAAGCATTCCTCTCACAACTTCGGAATGGGATGAATGGGGAGATCCCAGGAAAGAGGAATACTATGATTATATGTTATCATATTCTCCTTATGATCAGGTCAAAGCTATGAAATATCCAAACCTGATAGTCACCACAGGATATTGGGATTCCCAGGTCCAATACTGGGAACCTGCAAAATGGGTGGCCAAGCTGAGGGACATGAAAACTGACAAAAATCTACTGGTAATGGATTGTAATATGGATGTTGGTCATGGCGGCGCCTCCGGCAGGTTTGAGCGGTATAAGGTCACCGCCATACAATATGCATTTATTATTGACCTGGCAGGGATGTAGGCTTGACCTCATCCCCCAACCCCCTTGCCAGTAGGTTCATGTACCCATCCCCC
>CAYNGW010000182.1:0-4558 GCA_964396955.1 uncultured Rikenellaceae bacterium
AGATCGAAAATTAATTATAAAACAGAAATAATTGAACCAAAATAACCCCCCTGCACCCCTAAAGGGGGGTTGGGTTTATAGCCCCCATTCAGGGGGGTTAGGGGGTCGAACAAACAGAAAGTAATTTAAATTATGGAAACAGCATACTTCAACGGATCCTTCCTCCCCAGAGACCAGATCCACATCAGCCCTGATGACCGCGGTTTTCTTTTTGCCGATGGTATTTATGAAGTTGTCAGATGGTACGAAGGATTTTTCTACGACATGGAGGGTCACATGGCAAGGCTCAGGAGAAGCATGCGGGAGATACGCATTGAATGGCCGGGTGCAGATTCATTTCCTTCCGTAGCACATGAGCTTATAGAATGCAATAACCTGCATGACATATCCTCCCTGGTCTACCTCCAGGTTACAAGAGGAGCCTCCAAACGAAGCCATGCTTTTCCTTCACCGCCAATCCCTCCGACTGTTTATGCTTTTGCCCGGGGATTTAATCCTGAAAAGAAATTAATTTCATCCGGCATACATGCCATACTCCGGAAAGATACAAGATGGAGCAGGTGTGATATCAAATCGGTATCCCTTCTTCCAAATATCCTCAGCTTCCAGGAAGCGAGAGATAGCGGATCTCTTGAATGTATTTTTGTCAGGGAAGGAATGATAACTGAATGTGCTCATTCCAACGTATTTTTTGTAATTGACGGCACTCTCTGCACACATCCTGAATCTGAAAAAGTTCTTGCAGGAATAACCAGGAAAAATGTTCTCTGCCTTGCCCGCGAAGCAGGTATAACCGTCAGTGAGACAGCTCTGCCTGAAAGCAGGATTAATGAGATCTCTGAAGCATTTGTCACCAATACATCCTTTGAAATCGCACCGGTCATTTCAATTGACAACAAAACCGTTGGAAATGGAGCTCCCGGACCTGTGACCAGGCTGCTGCGTGAAAAATTTGATGCTGAGATACTGGCTCTGAAAGGCTGATGCCTGAAGGATGAATTTTTCTATATTTGCACAAACTTTTAATCCGATATGAATATTCCGGAACTTAGTGAACAGGAACAAATACGAAGGAAATCTCTTGAGGATCTCAGAAAGCTGGGCATAAATCCCTATCCTGCAGCTGAATATAAAACCAACGTTTTTGCGCAGGAGATACTTGATAATTTCATGCCCGAAAAGAATAATTTCCAGGATGTCTGCCTGGCAGGGCGGATAATGAGCAGGAGAATCATGGGCAATGCATCATTTGCAGAGCTTATGGACTCTTCAGGAAGGATACAGATCTATCTTCGCCGCGATGATATCTGCCCGGGGGAAGATAAGACAATGTATAATAACGTTTTCAAACATCTTCTTGACATAGGTGATATTATAGGTGTGAAGGGACATGTCTTCAAAACACAGGTGGGTGAAACAACGGTACATGTAAAAGAGTTCACGATACTCTGCAAATCAATTCATCCGCTTCCTATTGTTAAGGAAAAAGACGGCATCCTGTATGACGCAGTCACTGATCATGAGATGCGCTATCGTCAGCGCTATATCGATCTAATAGTTAATCCTCATGTGAGGGATGTCTTCCGCAAAAGGACACAGATCATTCAGTCAATGCGTGAGCTTTTCAATTCAAGAGGCTATCTTGAAGTGGAAACGCCTATTCTTCAGCCGATACCAGGCGGGGCAACTGCAAGGCCGTTTATTACTCATCACAATACGCTGGATATACCTCTTTACCTGAGGATCGCCAATGAACTCTATCTGAAACGGCTGATCGTCGGCGGATATGAAGGCGTTTATGAGTTTTCGAAGGATTTCCGCAATGAAGGAATGGACCGCACCCATAATCCGGAGTTCACGGTAATGGAGATCTATATTGCCTACAAGGATTATAACTGGATGATGACCTTTACGGAGGAGATCATAAAAAAAGCGGTTCTTGATCTTCACGGAAAAACGGAAATTACCTACGGTGATAAAGTAATCAACCTGAATCCTCCCTATAAACGAATAAGCATGCTTGATTCCATCAGGGAGAATACCGGCGTTGATATTTCCGGGCTGGACGAGACCGGGTTAAGAAAGGTGTGCGACAGGTTTGAGATTGAACATGATCCAACGATGGGAAAAGGAAAGCTTATTGATGCAATATTCAAGGAGAAATGTGAATTTAATCTTATTCAACCTGCTTTTATTATTGATTACCCGACCGAAACATCTCCTCTCACCAAGATGCACAGGACCAAACCAGGTCTCACTGAAAGATTCGAACTTTTCATTAATTGCAAAGAGATAGCCAATGCTTATTCAGAGCTGAATGATCCTATTGATCAGATGGAGCGTTTCCAGGATCAGCTAAAGCTCTCTGAAAAAGGCGATGATGAAGCAATGTTCATTGATCTTGATTTTGTTAAAGCACTGGAAGTGGGAATGCCCCCGACATCAGGCATGGGGATGGGCATTGACAGGCTTACAATGCTCCTGACAAATCAGCCTTCAATACAGGATGTTCTTTTGTTCCCCCAGATGAAGCCAATAGTTCAGAAGCCGGTTGTTGAAAGTCAAAAGGAAGAGTACCTGGAACTTGGAATACCTGAAGAGTGGATAGATCCCCTGAAAAAAATTGGTTTTATCACAATCTCAAAACTGAAAGAGGTTGAGAAAGCGGGGAAGCTTGCAAATGATCTGAACGGATATAACAAGAAGAACAAGCTGGGTCTCGCTGGATTGAGTCCGGAGGCTGTTGAGAAATGGCTGAAATAATGGCATAAAGGCTTTAGGGCATTAGGCGTTAAGGCTAAATGGCTTCAGGGATTTGTCAGGTTTCGGATTTCGGGAGACGGAGGTTTTTGAACCAGGTTAATAGTTTTTGAAGGAGGTTGAAATAGAGTGTCAGATAGAGAAGAACAGACACCAGCCAGATTACCAGAATATTAAACCAGTAAGTATCAATCTCTAAATTTCCAAGAGTCTTATATGGAGCATAAAAATGAGCACGGCCGTTCTTTGATAATGCTTTCTTATGGAGTTGAGGTATGCTGTCGCTGCCTTATCAACGCTCGTAATGAATTTCTCTGCATTCAGTGAATCTTTCCATGATCCGGGTTCAGTTTGAGCCAGTTTTGCAAGTTCATCAATATGATGGTTCAGCCTCGTAAAACTTTCTCCGACAACCACTTTGAAATCTGCACTGTCCCGGTAATTCCTGCAGATCCAGAGATCTTTATTCAGTCTGTCATTAACCAGTAATGAGCCGTAATAGTAGTTCTGGCTTGCATCCATATTATATCTGAAAGTCTGTTTTTCAAATTTATTGTCCTTGAACTGTTTGACAGCAAGAGCTTCGAACGACCAGCGGGCGGTCATCATATCGCCTATTACAGGAACATATTCCTTAGCCGATTTGCTGCTTAAATGAAGCTGGTCAAATTTTACTAGCACACCGCTGAACAGAAGCTGCGGTATAATAATAAAAGGTATAAGGATATATATCGTGACGACTGAATTGAATGCTGAGGAGATATTCAGTCCAAGTATATTTGCGGAACATGATGTGGTAAAGAGGACGAGCCAGTAGCTGAGAGTCATCCCCCTGATTCCAAGTATCAGGTTGCCGATAAGGACAAATGATATTGTCTGGAATGCAGACACCAGGAACAATATCATAATCTTGGAGTTTAGGTAGCTGAACCAGCTCAGATGAAGAAATGATTCTCTTTTCAGTATCTTACGATCCTTCACAATTTCTTCAGAGCTGATCATAAGACCAAAAAAGAGAGAAGTAATGACGCACATGAAGAGATAAGGCGGTATATTGGCATTCTCACTAAATTTATAGACCTCCCTGGTATATCTTGTAAAAAATGCAAGCAGGAACGCCAGGAAGGGAGGACCCAGCAGGCTTATAAGAATATATTGTTTATCAGCCGCTTTCGATAGGAAATCACGGGTAAAGAATATTACCGATTGTTTAAAAAGCCCGGGTATGCTGAATTTATTATCAGGTATTGTTTGTTTTACCCGGTCTCCTTCATTCAATTTACTGCCGGTTTTTTCACGGAATTTTTCTGCCCACTCTTTAGGAGATATTTTCCTTAAACGGGTTGCTTTGCCATGTTCATCAACCACTTTAGCTTCTACAATCTGAAGTATCTGGTCAGTATCAACATTGCCGCATTTAACGCATTGATCCTCATCGGGATTTGCATGCCTGGTGACAGTTTTGAAATAGATAATCGCTTCTGTCGGATTCCCGAAAAAAATCTGGTAACCGTCTTTGTCAATTATCATGATCTTATTGAACATCTTTTATATCTCCGATGCGGGCTGATGTATGTTAATGATAACAAGCTTCCCCTTGTGGGTTTGTTCCTTTAGTAAATTCATCACTGCTTCTGAGTCGACTGAGGATAATGCTGATATTTGATGTAGCTGACTGTTCGGGTTCGGGACACGGTATCCCGGGTGCCCTGCTGAGCACGATCGGTTACGGAATTCTTGATCAATAGTCCCGTTTGGGACGACCTGTTTGTAGAAAAAGGTATTTGATTTTAATTTT
>CAYNGW010000183.1:0-4473 GCA_964396955.1 uncultured Rikenellaceae bacterium
TGAGGGCGTAGGCATGAGGACATTTTTGATAAGGGATTTTGCTTTTGCGATGCCCTTTGCTTTGATTATCCTTGTTATGAACAATTCCCGAATGATCTTATTGCAGGAATCCACATCCAATCTTCCAACTTCAGGCATTACATTCTTAGCATAAAAGATATTATCACGGCCTTTTAAAACTGAAGCAATCTCGTCATGTGCGGATTTATTGCCCGCGATGATGATATTCGTGTCAGGCCATTTTCTTGTTGCCAGTATTTTAGCGTTATGGATTATTACTTTCTTGTCGCCACCGTCGGTTCCTCCTGTCAGCAGGATAATGTCAGGAGAAAGGCTTTCGATCTCTTCGAGTTCTTTCGCGGTTATTTCAAAAGAAAAGCATCCGACAACTTTAGCGCCGGCGCCAAGCGCCGCGAGATTTGCCGCTTCACTGCTGTAGTCCGGCACAAAACCAATGCACGCGATGCGGAGCCCGCCGGCCGCGCTGCTGCACGCGATGGCTCCGCTTTCCTCAAGATTGCTTATGCCTGAATCACGCGAAATATCTTTTAAGCACTCCCATAAGCCTTCAGTAATATCAGTATCTACTGTTGAAAAATGATTGGCTTTCGAAATAATTTCATTTTTATTTAAATCAATATAAACGACTTTTGTAAATGTGCTTCCGAAATCGATCAGTAATCTTCTGTCTTCCATTATTTTTTAACGAATCCCTTTGCTGATTTTACTTATCGTTAAGTAAAATATATAAATTTAAATATTGTCAACAAAAAAAAGATTGATTGGGAACTATCAATATCAATTATACATACACAATACCATTTTCAGTAGGCTTGTAAATCAAGGGTTTTGAAGGGAATAGCGCTTTTAATTTGCACTTTTATAGATTTGTACTTATAATATATAAAAAATATTTATTATTTATGATATATCCTTTTAAAAAGGAAGATTTTAAAATGATACAAAGTGTTAAAGTTAATCCGGAAGAAATAAGAAAAGTCCAGGTTATGACTCCCAGACTGCAGAAGCTTAAAAAGGAATGGGAAGAAGCAGAGCCGCAGGTTTATGTGGACGACACACTCCTCTTCACCGAGTCGTGGAAGGAGACCGAAGGCATGCCAGTAGACATCCGCTGGGCCAAAGCCTTTGAAAAAAGGTTGCTGGAATGCCCACTGCTTATCAGAGATGATGAGATAGTCGTAGGCTCTCTGACAAAATTCATACGCGGTAACGGCACACTGTGCGCAATGAAGCCCAATGAGATTTTGGAAATGTGCGAAATCGGCAGGTTTGCCCGAAAGACCAGCGACACTGAATCCACAAAGATCACACCTGAAGATTTAAAGGCACTGAAAGAGGACGCTGAGTACTGGGTTGAACATATGCCCAAGGTCAGCACTGTAAACGCTGCTCTTGAATATGATATGGGACCTGAAGTTTTTGATCTTTTATTTGACAGAGGCTGCGTGTTTGAAGGACGCGGCGTTCGCTATAAAATGGACAGAGGCCTGTTCCAGAATTTCAGCGCATACGGCGGCGGCGTGGCCCAGGTCAGTGCCCAATGCATTGAGAATGGTCTTAACCATGTAATTGATTTATGTAAAAAAGAACGTGAAAGAATGATGGCTGAAGGCGATAATGAACATTCCCACGGTTCAGCTCAATTCCTGCGTAAATACTGGCTGCTTGAGGCATGCATTATCTCCTGCGAAGCTTTTATAAAATTTGCAAAGAGGCATTCGGATCTGGCCAGAGAAATGGCTGAAAAAGAGACCCGTCCCAAACGGAAGACAGAACTAATCAGGATTGCAGAAGCCTGCGAACGCGTACCTGGTGAGCCTCCACGTGATTTCTTCGAAGCTGTTCAGTGCATAAGGCTCTATCACCTGGCATGCTGGAAAGAAAGTTCTGATCGTCCTGAAGTACCTGTTGGACGTCTTGACCAGATCCTTTATCCCTATTACAAAAAAGATAAAGAAGCCGGCAAAATCACTGCACAGGACGCCGCTGAACTCCTTGGTGCTCTCTGGCTGAAGATAAGAGAATGTGAAAATCTTGTAACTATACCCCGCTCACAGAGAGCGGCTCCTGGATCATTATTGCCGAACATCACCCTCTGCGGTGTAGATGAAAACGGAAATGACCTGACTAATGAAATTTCCTGGCTTGTGCTGGAAGCAATGGCTCAGATCAAGCTCTCCGAGCCTGCGATTTATGTCCGCTATAATCCGGAAATGGATGAAGAATTTTTACTTCACGCTCAACGCTGTAATGTTAAATTCGGCGGCGGCAACCCGGCATTCCTGAATGACAAGCTTGGCACTCAGCGCTACCTTGACAGAGGCGTGCCTATTGAAGATGCATGCAACTGGAATGCAAGCGGATGCCTTGGTTATCATCTTGACAGAATGGAACATGTAGGCGGCGGCCATAACATCAGTCAACTGAAGGTATTTGAACTGGCCCTCAACAACGGTTTTGATCCAAGAACCCAGAAACAGCTCGGCCCCAAGACCGGAGATCCGAAAGAGTTCACCAGCCTTGAACAGATTATAGAAGCCTATTACAAACAGCTGGAATATTTTGTACCCATTCTACATAAAGTTAAAATGCTTTCATTGTGTACAGAAATTACAGATGGCCCCATGAGCGGACTACGATGCGCTATGCAATATGAGGACTGTATCCCGTCAGGCCTTACTCCGAAAGAAGGCGGTGCCCGTTATCCGGAAGGCAGAACCTCCTGGCTAGGAAGCCGTGGTATGGTCGACCTTGCTGATAGTCTGTCTGCAATCAAAAAACTCGTCTTTGATGAAAAAAAAGTTACCATGGCAGAGATGCTCGAAGCCTGTGCAAAGAACTGGGAAGGCTATGAAGATCTCCATCAAATGTGCCTCAACGCGCCCAAATACGGAAATGATGATGATTATGTTGATTCTATATATGACGAACTCTCAACTAAAGTGCCTGAAATCATGCAGAGATGGATAGATCCTATTACCGGCAAAAAGCCCATGCTCTTCATCGGCGCAGCAGCCGGACATGTTGTTATCGGCAAACCGATCGGCGCACTGCCTAACGGCAGAACTGCCGGCTCGCCTACCAACGATGCAGCCTGCTCTGTAATGCCAGGTATGGACGTTAACGGACCGACTGCAGCTATAAATTCTGCGACAAAACGCCCCTACTCCAAGGAATATATCGGCTACGCTATGAATATGAAGTTCTCAAAGAATGTACTTAACACGGATAAGAAACTGCAGAAACTGGGCTGGCTGATTAGAGCATTTATGGCCAGACAGGGATGGCACATCCAATTCAACATTCACAGCCATGAAGAACTCCTTGATGCGAAAAAGCATCCTGAGAAACATAAGAATCTTCTTGTCAGAGTCGGCGGATACAGTGCATATTTTATAGACCTGCCGCATGAACTGCAGGATGAGATTATTCAGCGTTCGATGCACGAAAATTTGTAATTATTGAAAAATTGCATTAAGGGAAGAGTTGAAAGATATCAACTCTTTCCTTAATCTATATAAAAGCTACTTTTTTCTTGACGAATATAAACCGCCTTTCTAAAAGTCTTATTGCTCAAAGGTTTATCCACTGGGAGAATTCCCCCCTGAAAGTAGAGGAGATGTAAAAGCAACCATGGAAGGGATAGTTTTTAATATCCAAAGATATAGTATTGATGACGGTCCGGGAGTAAGAACTACTGTTTTCCTTAAGGGATGTCCCCTAACCTGCCTCTGGTGTTCAAATCCGGAATCATGGAATCCTTTGCCTGAAGTAACCTGGAGGTATACTTCCTGTAAAAAATGCGGGACATGTGTAGAGACCTGTCCATTAGAGCTCATAACGCTGGATGAAGACGGCGTACATATAGACCGGAAATCCTGCGACAGATGCGGCAAATGCATTGAGACATGCGTACCGGAGGCGCTCCGGATGTGCGGGACCAAAATGACAGTTGAGGAAGTCTATAATATAGTAAAAAGGGATATCGATTACTACAAAGTATCAGGAGGCGGCCTTACATGTTCCGGAGGAGAAGTACTCATGCAGGCTGATTTCGTCGCAGAATTGTTTAAACACTGCAGAAAAAACGAAATCCATACATGCGCAGACACTTCCGGATTCGGATCAAAACAGGAAATGGAAAAAATTTTAGCTTATACGGATCTGGTATACTATGATCTGAAACAGATGGATGCAGCAGAACATGAAAGGACCTGCGGTCAATCAAATGCTTTGATTTTGAGCAATCTGGCCCTGGTTGTTGAAAAGGGAATTCCAATGGTCATACGAGTTCCCCTGATACTCGGGTACAATGATTCGGATGAAAACATTACAGCCATTGCAAAAACTGTAGCAGAACTGACCAAAGAAACTCCTGTAAATATATTGCCGTATCATCGATATGGTGAAAACAAATACAGAATGATAGATATGAAATATCAGCTTGACGAT
>CAYNGW010000184.1:0-4454 GCA_964396955.1 uncultured Rikenellaceae bacterium
GTATAAGATATTTAATATATGACATCATGAAATCTTTTCCCGAAAAGGTCAGGAACGTAAGAAAGGCTAATGATCCGTATTCAAGGAAATGAACCAGATAATCAAGCCGTATATCTGCTTTTGCAGTATGTATTTTTATAGCCGGGATCGAGGGTACTGAAGAGACGACAATAATCGCAATTATCCATACAGCCAGCAAATATCCTGCAAATGGCCTGAGAAAAGTAATCTGTTTAAACATACTTATTTTTTGTCACGGCAAAAATAAACCTTTTAAATAACTATTTTTGCCAAAATTTGTTTTATGATCACCAACGAACAAATAAAGGATTTATCGGAACGCCGTGATGCGTTAAGGAGGTATCTTTGACATTGATGGCAAGCTGAATCTCATTTCTGAAAAGGAAAATTTATCACAACAACCAGGATTCTGGGACGATCCCCGGCAGGCAGAAGAACTCCTCAGAAGCATTTCACTACTAAAAAGCTGGACCTCTGATTTTAATAAAGTCAGCACCGCAGTTGATGATCTTACGGTGATAAATGATTTTTTCAGGGAAGAGGAGGCAACAGAACAGGATCTTCAGAACCACTATGATAATTGTCTGATACTGATCGAAAACCTTGAAGTCCGCAACATGCTGAGAAAAGAAGAAGATCAGCTCGGGGCCATACTGAAGATCAATTCCGGAGCAGGGGGCACTGAAAGCAACGACTGGGCAGAAATGCTTATGAGAATGTATCTCCGGTGGGCGGAAAGGAACAATTATAAAACGAAAGAACTTGATTTTCAGCCGGGTGATGAGGCAGGGATAAGATCTGTGACCATTGAAATAGACGGAGAACAGGCTTACGGCTACCTTAAAAGTGAAAACGGGGTTCACCGTCTGGTAAGAATATCTCCCTTTAATGCCCAGGGGAAGCGTCAGACAACTTTCGCTTCAGTATTCATTTCTCCGCTTGTTGATGATAATATTGAAATTGAAATCAATCAGTCGGATATAACATGGGAAACTTATCGCTCAAGCGGGGCTGGCGGACAGAACGTAAATAAAGTCAATACGGCAGTCCGGCTGAGACATCATCCGACCGGAATTGTGATCGAAAACCAGGAAACCAGGTCTCAGCTCAACAACAAGGAAAATGCAATGCGGATACTAAAATCGCAGCTCTATGAGCTTGAGCTGAGAAAACGGATGGAAGAAAAAGCCAGGATAGAGGGTGAAAAGAAAAAGATCGAATGGGGCTCCCAGATAAGATCATATACTCTGCATCCATATAAACTGGTCAAAGACCACCGCACGGGATATGAGACAGGGAATGTTCAGGCTGTCCTTGACGGAGATCTGATTGATTTTATAAAGTCATACCTGATGGAATTTGCAGGCAAATGAGCAGAAGAGAAAAACTATTTGAACAGTTTCCTCCGATAAGCACCAGGGAGTGGATGGATAAAATCACCGTCGATCTTAAAGGCGCTGACTTTAACCGGAAACTGGTATGGAAAACAGCTGAGGGACTGGATGTAATGCCATTCTACAGGCAGGAAGATATTACAAACCTCAGGTACATTGACTCCCTTCCGGGTGATTTTCCGTACCTGAGGGGCAACAGGATCGAAAATAATAACTGGAGGATAAGGCAAAACCTGACAATTACGGATTATTCAGCAGCGAACAAAAAAGCCCTTGAAATCCTGATGAAGGGCATTGATTCACTGGGATTTTATATTGCTGATCCGGAATCTGTAAGTGAAAAGAATTTTGATATACTGCTTAAGGATATCTCACCTGAAACTGTTGAACTCAATTTTCTCTCAGACGGAAAGGCTAAAGAAATTGTTGATTTCTTCATGAGGTATTTACAAAAAATCAAAGCCGATCCTCAAAAAATATACGGTGCAGTTGAAACTGATCCTCTCGGCAGGTTAATGATGAACGGGACACTCTGCATCCCTGCCGAAAAGGGATTTGATTATCTGGCAGATGTTGTCAGACTGATCTCTGATCTTCCGAAGTTCAGGGCAATACATCTTAATGCATCAAATTTCGGAAATGCCGGTGCAGATATAGTTCAGGAGCTGGCATTTGGCATATCAATGGGTGCAGAATATATTTCACACCTCGGGGAGAGGGGAATTGGTGCTGAAATTGCAGCCTCAAGGATCAGGTTCTCTTTCGGAACGGGATCAAATTATTTCCCGGAAATAGCAAAACTCAGAGCAGCCCGGCTGTTATGGTCTGTTGTCATGATTGGGTTCATACCGGATAAGAAAGATGCGGCCAGGATGGAAATACACTGTGTGACAAGCAGATGGAACAAGACTCTGTACGATCCCTATGTAAACCTACTCAGGACACAGACTGAAGCTATGTCTGCCATCCTGGGAGGAACAGATTCCCTTACAGTTGAACCTTATGATACGATCTTCAGGAAATCCGATGAGTTTTCGGAACGGATTGCACGGAATCAGCAGCTTATACTGAAGGAAGAATCATATTTTGATAAAGTGGCTGATCCCGCTGCCGGATCATATTATATTGAAAATCTTACACACCTGATAGCAGACAGTGCCTGGAAATTGTTCCTTGAAACAGAAGCAAACGGAGGGTTCCTTGAATCGCTTAAAAAAGGATTCATCCAGGGAAAGATAAAGGAATCAGCTGACAGACGCAGAACCGACATCGCGAAAAGAAAAATCATATTCCTGGGAACCAGCCTCTATCCCGTTCATGATGAATTAATTCCGCAGGGTGCAGATACTGAAGAATTATTCAGAGAGCATAAGCCCGGAGAGAATATCATTGTTGAACCGCTGAAGCTCTTCAGAGGTCCTGAGGTATTCGAAAGGCTGAGACTTGCAGTTGAAAAAGCAGACAGGAGACCGGTCGTTTTCCTTTTTACAGTTGGCAATCATGTAATGAGAAGGGCAAGAGCACAGTTTTCATCAAATTTCCTCGGTTGTGCAGGATACAGGATCATTGATAACCCGGGATTCGAGACAATAGAAGAGGGAATAAAAGATGCCCTTGATTCCAAAGCTGAAATAGTTGTAATATGCAGTTCCGACGAGGAATATGAAAAGATTGCACCTGAGGTATACAAACGGCTGAAAGACAAGGCGATGGTTGTCATTGCAGGCACTCCGCCATGTATTGATAAATTGAAATCACAGGGGCTCGAAAACTTTATCAGTGTCCGGTCGGATGTTATAAACACCCTGAGTTTCTTTAACACCCGTCTGGGTATTGGAGCGTGATTATTGAATGCAAAAATGAGACCGAAGTTCAGATATGACGATTTAAATAGCCTGCCTTTCAGGGAAAAGGATTTCCGTAAGTGGGAGGCAGAAAATAGCATTGAAAAGAACTGGATAACTGCTGAACGGATCCCTGTAAAGAGAGTTTATGGCAGGGATGATCTTGAGGAAATGGAGCATCTCGGATATGCAGCAGGTCTGCCTCCATTCCTCCGGGGCCCGTATTCCAGTATGTTTACTATACAACCATGGACTATAAGACAGTATGCAGGTTTTTCCACAGCAGAGGATTCGAATGCCTTTTACCGGCGCAATCTTGCTGCCGGACAGAAAGGACTCTCAATAGCTTTTGACCTGGCTACTCACAGAGGATATGACTCTGATAATGAACTGGTTGCAGGAGATGTGGGCAAAGCAGGTGTTGCAGTGGATTCAATCCTCGATATGAAGATCCTTTTCGATCACATACCTCTTAACAAGATGTCGGTATCGATGACTATGAACGGGGCTGTTCTTCCCATCATGGCTTTCTATATTGTTGCTGCGATTGAGCAGGGAGCAAAGCCTGAGGAACTTTCCGGGACGATACAAAATGACATTCTGAAGGAATTCATGGTCCGGAATACCTATATTTATCCGCCTGAATTCTCAATGAGGATAATAGCTGATATACTGGCATACACTGCTGCCAGAATGCCCAGGTTCAACTCAATAAGCATTTCAGGGTACCACATGCAGGAAGCAGGTGCAACATCTGATATTGAACTGGCATATACACTTGCAGACGGACTGGAATACCTCAGGACCGGAATTAAAGCCGGCCTTGATATTGATGCGTTTGCCCCGCGTATTTCATTTTTCTGGGCTGTCGGGATGAATCATTTCATGGAGATCGCCAAGATGCGGGCAGCAAGGATGCTTTGGTCAAAGATCATCAGCGGTTTCAATCCGCGGAATCCCAAATCGCTGGCTCTCAGAACTCATTGCCAGACATCAGGATGGAGCCTTACGGAGCAGGATCCATTCAATAATATCGGAAGAACATGTATTGAAGCAATGGCTGCTGCACTTGGCCATACACAGAGCCTTCATACAAATGCACTTGATGAGGCTGTTGCACTGCCCACAGATTCCTCTGCAAGGATAGCAAGGAATACCCAGATATATATTCAGGAAGAGACTCAGATATGCCGGG
>CAYNGW010000185.1:0-4449 GCA_964396955.1 uncultured Rikenellaceae bacterium
TTTTTCAGCCGGGCATTATTAAATATGCTCGTCGCGATGAAGATTACGATAATCAGAATTATGCCTATTATTGTATTCTTGTCCATTCCCTGATATAAATTTTTTTACCTGTTATTTTCCTTCGAATCCTACTTATTTATACAGGCTTTTATGAACTGAACAAAGAGAGGATGCGGATTTATTACTGTACTGCTGTATTCCGGGTGAAACTGAATCCCTACAAACCATTTGTGTCCGGTCAGTTCCATTATTTCAACAAGTCCTGACTCAGGATTAATTCCTATCGGGACCATTCCATTATTCTTGAACTGATCGAGGTATTTATCGTTGAATTCATATCTGTGGCGATGCCGCTCCACTATTTCTGTTTTTCCATAAGCCTCATAACTTTTTGAATTTTTGCTGATTATGCATTTGTACCCTCCAAGTCTCATTGTTCCTCCCTTGTTAACAACGCTTTTCTGTTCCTCCATAAGATCAATTACAGGGTGACTGGTTTTATGATCAATTTCGGTGGAGTGTGCGCCATTCAGATTAAGTACATTCCTTGCAAATTCAATGACGGCGCATTGCATCCCAAGGCATATGCCCAGATAAGGGATATTATTTTCCCGTGCATATTTTGCTGCGGCAATTTTCCCATCAATTCCTCTTGCTCCGAATCCGGGAGCAACAAGTATTCCATCATGATCTTTAAGGCGCTCCGTAACGTTCTTTTCATTAATATCCTCTGACTGGATAAAATCAACATTTATTTTGCAATCATTTCTTGAGCCGCCATGTATTAATGCCTCTGATATCGACTTATAGGCATCAGGCAGTTCAACATATTTCCCCACCAGTCCTATCTTAACTGAGTGCTTTGGATTTTTCAGCCGTCTGAGAAATTCTCTCCACTCAGTAAGAGAAGGCTCTTTTCCGATTGGCAATCCAAACTTTTTCAAAACTATCTGATCGAGTTTCTCATCAAGCATTTTTATCGGGACCTCGTAAATTGTAGAGACATTTACAGATTCAATAACGGCTTTTTCCTCAACATTGCAGAAAAGAGCAACTTTCCGTTTAATATCAGCATGAAGGCTTCTGTCGGTTCTTAGAACCAGGATATCAGGCTGAATACCTTCCTCAAGCAGTACTTTCACTGAATGCTGGGTAGGCTTTGTTTTTGATTCACCGGTTGTAGATAAAAAAGGGACCAGGGTAAGATGGATCACAATGCAATTCTGAGCCCCAAGCTCCCATTTCAGCTGACGGACCGATTCAATGTAGGGCAATGATTCAATGTCACCGACAGTACCTCCGATCTCTGTCAGGACAATTTCAAATTTATTTCCGTAGCTTACCAATTTGATCCTGCGCTTGATTTCATCAGTAATATGCGGAATGACCTGTACAGTTTTTCCCAGGTAGTCTCCCTTTCTCTCTTTTTCAATTACAGTCTGATAAATCTGTCCAGTTGTTACATTGTTCGCCTTGCCTGTGGGTACATTCAAAAACCGTTCATAATGACCAAGATCAAGATCCGTCTCTGCCCCATCGAGAGTAACGTAGCATTCGCCATGCTCATACGGATTCAGTGTTCCGGGATCAACGTTAATATAGGGATCAAGTTTTTGAATTGTTACGGAATAGCCCCTGGACTGCAGCAGTTTTGCAAGAGATGCAGACAGAGTTCCTTTTCCAAGTGAAGAGGTAACACCGCCGGTAATAAATACGTATTTAACGTCTTTCAAAGCAAGATGAGTTTTTGTTGGATAATTTAAATCATCTGGTATTATTCATCGAGACCCGATTGATCGATCATTTTAACCTTTTCTTCAAGTGTCTTTATCATTTTCTTTGCATGATCAATCTTCTCTTCCACTTCCCGGATCATAGTATCTGCATTGGTTGATTTCGCAAAAAAGCCAATATTATTTTCCCATAATACGATATCACCTTCAAGCTGTTTGATCTTGGTTACAAATTTATCCCGCTCGTTCCTCAGCTTTCTTGATGCCTTGGGATTTGTTCGCAGGTTATCAAGCTTGGTCTTGTATTTTAGTATGCTCTTATCCTCATCTCCGATTTTCAGTTTATCGAATTCCTTATTAAGAGCATTTCTGTAGCGGTTTGTTATTTCATCCTTCATGCCGAAGGGAACGAACCCTATCTCCGTCCATTTCTTCTGTATTTCCTTCAGGCGATCGAAAGCTGCCTGCACGTCACCTCCGGATTCAAAACTCTCAAGTTCTTCAATTACAGCCTGTTTTGCTTTCAGATTATCCTCATAGGAAGTATCGAGTTCCGCAAAATACGCAGCCTTCTTGTTAAAGAAATGATCGCAAGCTTTTCTGAACCGCTTCCAGCTTTTCTCAGATTGTTTCCTGGGAACAGGTCCAATCTCCTTCCACTCTTTCTGAAGCTTTATCAGGGCATCTGAAGATGCTTTCCAGTCAGTGCTTTCCTGAAGCGCTTCAGCCTGGATGCATAATTCAATCTTTCGTTGCAGATTGTTTTGCTGTATCTCTTTATTATCAGCATAAAAACTTCTTTTCTTTTCAAAAAAGCTGTCACAGGCATCACGGAATCTCTGATATACTTTATTATTCTGCTTTTTCGGGGCAAATCCGATTGTCCTCCACATTTTCTGAAGTGCAACAACTTTTTCGGCTTTTTCGTCAAATTCCCTGAAGTTTTTGATTTCAAGCGCGTTGATTGTCTCCACTTCCTCACAAAGGGCTATCTTGGCATCCAGGTTTTTACGCTGGTCGTCTTTCTGTTTTTCAAAATACTCATGATGCCTCTTATTTATCTGAGAAGTGGCTTCCTTAAATCTCTCCCATATTTCATTTTTAGATTCCTGCGGAACAGGACCTATCTCACGCCACTGATTGTGAAAATCCTGTAATAATCGAAAAGCATTTATAGGATTGGGTTCGAGAAGGAGCTCTTCAGCTTTTTCACATAATGCGATTTTTAATTCCAGATTCTTTTTAAGGTCAAGATCCCTGAGCTCCTTATTGATTTTTATATAATCGTAGAAAATCTCGACATGATGATGATAATTTTCCCAAAGGTCTTTCAGGGCATTCTGAGGCACAATGCCTATTGCATGCCACTCATTCTGAAGTGACCTGAACTCATGAAAGGTTTTGTTTATGGATTCCTCGCGATTGACAAGCTCCTTGATCTTATCAATTATATCATATTTCTTTTTGAGGTTTTCGAATTTCTCAGCTTCCTGGACCCTGTTATAGTCTGATTTTCTTTCCTTATATTTCTCAAGAAAGTGTTTTACCCTTGCTTCCGAAGGGTCAACCCACGCACGATATTCCTCAATTTTGCCTCCTTCTGCCAGAAATTTATTTTTCCGTTCATCAGACTCAATTTTAAGCTTTTTATAAAACAGTGCCTTTATGCGGTCTATATCATTACGTATCTCGGCAGGCGGCCTGTTTTCAATTATCAGTGCAAGAGTCTCTACCAGCTCATTTTTCGTATATCCCGAATAATCAACCGGGGGAAGAATAACTTCATCCAGGCTATGGACAGCTTCTTCCTTAACTTCTTCATTCCCCGACTCTGCCGCATTGGCTTTTTTTGATCTTCGCCTTACTTTCTTAGTGACACCCTCTGTGCTTTCTTCTCTTTTTTCAATCTCATTCTTAGTGTCTTTTTCATCCGCTTTTTCAGCTTGTGTGGTTTCTTCAGTTCCGGTGGCATTTTCATTTGCCCCGGATTGTTCATCACGAACAGAGTCATCCGGATTCTTCACAATCATAGTCAATCCTTTCTTGTTTCAGCCTCGTTTCCATTCTTCACCATGGCAATCCATGGATTTTTCAGACTACGAAAATATTGAAATATTTATTAAAACTCAAAGTTTTAGATAAATTAATGACAGATTTAATGAATCGTGGAAGTTATATTGAAATCCACTAATCAAATAAAAATCAAAAAACAATTTTCTGCTCTTTCATTCATGCCTGAAAAAATTTATAATATATTTGAAAATAATTGCATGTGACGCAGGCATTTTGAACTTAAAAGCCAGAACGTAATACCGTGCTCTATGGATACAACAGAAATAATTTTAATTGCAGCCGCTTTCCTTGCACTTGGATTCAGCCTGTACAGGAAATATGTTAAAAAGGACCAGGGTAAAAGTAGTTACGGCCAATCCGGAAATTCAGGTTCATCATTTTCATCTCACTCAAAGGATGATGATTATGAGCCTTATTCAAAAAAATAGCTGATCATCCTACTTAAAGATCAGGATTATCTGAATATTGTTCCTGATCAGAAAGTTGAAAACCAAAGTCTGATTTTAACATTTATGATCATTCATGTTATTAATTACCAGCGATAATTAATAGATCTGTTGATTTTTTATAATTTTACATTCAGACAAGTGATATAGTTCTATCATTATCAATAATAGATATGAAGAATCTGAAGCTATCTGCT
>CAYNGW010000186.1:0-4420 GCA_964396955.1 uncultured Rikenellaceae bacterium
TTCCACTGCCCTGTCCAGCCAGTGATGTGTTAGCGCAACTGACTTTTTGGCATATTTATGATCGCATGGGAACGGAGCACATTCATCAAGTACCATCATGATATCGGAACCTATAATCCTCTGAATATCAATTGTATTTTCCGGGGTAAAAATATGTTCCGATCCATCAATATGTGATTTAAAAACAGCTCCGTTGTCATTAAGCTTCCTGTTCCCGGCAAGGGAGAAAACCTGGTAGCCCCCGCTGTCGGTGAGAATCGGCAGTTTCCACGACATAAATTTATGAAGCCCGCCTGCAGCTTTGATTATTTTGGTACCCGGACGCAGATACAGGTGATAAGTGTTGGCCAGGATGATTTTTGCATCAATGTCTTCCTCAAGGTCGCGCTGGAGTATTCCTTTCACGGTTCCTCCCGTACCAACCGGCATGAAAATCGGAGTTGGAATATCACCGTGCCGGGTCGACAGCAGACCTGCTCTTGCTTTTGTGTCCTTATCCCTGCTCTCTATCCTGAACATATTACCGGATTGTTACTGGCAGCACAAATGTAATTCATCCGTTCGGGCTGAGGAAATTATCATGGTTTTTTTTCGCCATTCCGATTATCTTACTAATATTGCTGCGGATTTATTAAAGCCGGATGATGTTCCATGACAACCTGATTTTACTGATAGTTTTCCTGATATTTGCAGTGTCCGGAGCAATACAGATTTTCTATTATCTGTACTTCTACCTTGCCGTATATATTCATAAACATCCTGAAAATGAAACTGAAAAGAAGCCTGTTTCAGTAATTATCTGCGCAAGGAATGAATCTGCAAATCTCAATAACTTCCTGCCGGCAGTGCTTGAACAGGATTATCCTGATTATGAAGTAATTGCCGTAAACGACTGTTCCGAAGACAACTCTTATGAGGTGCTCGGGAAATATCTTCAGCAGTATCTCCATCTTAAGATATCCAATGTAAATAAGGATCCTAAATTCACCCATAATAAAAGATTTGCACAATTCATCGGTATAAAGGCTGCAAAGAATGATATCCTTATTTTTACTGATGCAGATTGCCGGCCCGAATCTGACAAATGGATCGCAGACATGGCTTCTCATTTTAATGGTCAGACTGATTTTGTTCTCGGTTACGGGGGATATCTTAAAGGGAAAGGGCTTCTTAATAAATATATACGATACGACACTTTGACCATTGCAATGCAGTATCTCGGGATGGCCATACGTGGTGTCCCGTACATGGGTGTCGGACGCAACCTTGCATACAGGCGTTCTGTTTTCTTTGATAATAAAGGCTTCGGATCGCATAATCATATTATATCAGGAGATGATGACCTTTTTGTCAATTCAAATGCCGGCAAAAGCAATACAAATGTTGAATTCAGGGATGGGGCACATACAAGATCAATTCCGGCCTCCTCTTTAAAAGAGTGGTTGAAGCAAAAACAAAGGCACATGAAAACAGCCCGCTATTACAAGCCGCGGGATATTTTCCTTTTGATTACTGAGCCTTTTACCCGGGTTCTCTTTTATGCATCATTAATTGTCCTTCTGTCCCATCTTTTTCTATGGCAGTATGTACTTATAATCTTTGGTTTGAGACTGATAACCCAGATAACCGTTATTGCGCTTGGACAGAAGAGATTGGATGAGCCGGGGCTTATTATATATTCATTATTTTTTGATATCTTTTCACCGGTTATAAACGGGGCCGTTTATTTAAGCAATACACTGACAAGATCGGGTATGAATTTATGGAAATAAACCAGGGACTGTCGGATAAGGCGAAGAACGATCTTTTGCTGGTTGAGGAGGCTAAAAAAGGCAATGAAAAAGCATTTGCCAGCCTTATGAACCGGTACAGGGATTCGATTTACTATATGCTCCTTAAGATGGTGAACAATCCATCAGATGCCGAAGACCTTACAATTGAAGCTTTTGGCAAAGCTTTCAGGAGCATTGATTCATATACGCCCCGCTATGCTTTCAGCACCTGGCTTTTCATGATCGCAACCAATAACTGCATCGACTTTGTCAGAAAAAAGCAATCCTCTCCCATTCCTTTCGATCAGGGGAATGAAGGTATGGATAATCTGACGACCAATATTCAGTCTGATCTGCCAGACCCTGAAGAAACACTGATCAACGACCAGAAAATTGCTATCCTGAGGAAAATAGTCAATCAGCTAAAATCACCCTACAGGGAACTAATTGAATTAAGATATTACAAGGAATACTCCTATGAAGAGATAGCATCTGAGCTTAATATCCCCATAGGAACAGTCAAAGCCCAGTTGTTCAGGGCAAAAACCCTTCTTTACCATATCTTTGTAAAAACAGGCAGCAGGTAATGCCGGACACCATATTCAGATATTTTCCATCACTTTCGGCCGTTCAGAAGGAAAAAATTTCCCTGCTTGAATCCATTTACACGCAGTGGAACAGCATGATAAACATAATTTCCAGGAGAGACATGGAAAATTTCTACATTCATCATGTGCTTCATTCACTGTCAATTGCAAAGATCATTAATTTTCTTCCAGGCACCCGGATCCTTGACGTCGGTACCGGAGGGGGATTCCCGGGTATACCTCTTGCAATACTTTTTCCGGATTCTGAATTCACACTGCTCGATTCCATCGGGAAGAAAACCAGGATAGTAACTGCCGTTGCTGATGAACTTAAACTGGGAAATGTGAGAACTGCAAGAAAAAGAGCTGAAGAAGAGGATGGAAAATACGACTTTATTATTGGCAGGGCAGTTACCGGATTTCCTCAGTTTGTGAAGCTTATATCAAAGAATATCTCAAAAACAGGAAATAATATACTTAAGAACGGAATCATCTACCTTAAAGGCGGTGACCTTGATGATGAGATTGCTTTGTTCAGGGACATTGTCAACGTCTGGAATATCAAAGAGTTTTTTAATGAACCTTTCTTTGAAACAAAAAAGATAGTTTACCTGCCTGTCTGATTATCCTGAAAAAAATCCGGTCCGGTTTTTTAATCTTAAAAAAACGTTATATTTGCGGTCTGAAATAAAAAGAGAGTACTTACATTAATAAATAAACAGATGAAACGGACATTTCAGCCATCAAGAAGGAAAAGGGCAAACAAGCACGGATTCAGGGAAAGAATGTCCACACCCAACGGGAGAAGGGTACTTGCTTCACGCAGGGCAAAAGGAAGAAAGAAACTGACAGCATCTTCCGAGCTTAAATTGAAAGGATAATCCCTGTTTACGATACCAGTGCAAAGGTGCCATACAAGGCGCCTTTTTTGTTAATTTTGCCATAACCGGCAGACCGAATGAAGAAACTCTTTGATATTATCAATGACCGTGATATCAGGCAAATAGCAGATAAGATAACTGCCGGCATCCGGATTTCACCTGATGACGGTTTGCTTCTTTTTACAAAAGCAGACCTTGCTCTTCTTGGTGTTTTATCAGGCATTGTCAGAAGAAGAAAAAACAGTGATTTCGCATATTTCATCCGCAACTTTCATATCGAGCCTACCAACAAATGTGTATATAACTGCCGCTTCTGTTCTTACCATAAATCTGCTGCGGATCCGGAAAGCTGGGAATACAGCCACGATGAGATGCTGGAAATGGTGAAACGGTTTGATGACAGGACTGTAAGGGAAGCTCATATCGTCGGAGGTGTCCATCCGTCTTACGATCTTCACTATTATGGCAGCCTGATACAAAAGATCAAACATCACAGACCTTCACTTCATATCAAAGCATTTTCAGCACCGGAACTGGACTATATGATAAGAAAGGCCGGGATGACTATTGAAGAGGGTTTGATAAGGCTGAAGGAGTATGGTCTCGATTCAATTCCCGGGGGCGGCGCTGAAATATTTGATGAGAAGCTCAGATCGGAAATATGTAATGAAAAGACATCATCCGCATTGTGGCTCGACATTCATGAGACAGCACATAAAATGGGAATGCCATCAAATGCCACAATGCTTTACGGACATATTGAAACCTATGCGCACAGGATAGATCACATGGAGAGGCTCCGCAGACTTCAGGACAGAACCGGAGGATTTAATGCCTTTATTCCACTGAAGTACAGGATGGCAAATAACAGCATGTCACACATTGGTGAAGTAAGCATCATTGAAGATCTCCGTAATTATGCCGTCGCAAGGATCTACCTTGATAATATCCCGCACATTAAAGCGTACTGGCCCATGACGGGAAAAGTGACTGCACAGATGAGTCTGTCTTTCGGAACTGATGACCTTGACGGAACCATCGACGATACAACCAGGATATATTCAATGGCTGGAGCCGAGGAGCAGAATCCCGCAATGACAACTGAAGAAATCTGCAGGCTTATCAGCGATGCCGGCTTTGAACCTGTTGAAAGAGACTCTCTCTATAACAGGATTTCATA
>CAYNGW010000187.1:0-4412 GCA_964396955.1 uncultured Rikenellaceae bacterium
TGAGAACGGCCACAAATCTTTCGAGCGATCCGAAGATTGTCCTGTGAATCATAACCGGCCTGTGTTTCTGATTATCACTTCCGTTATATGTCAGGTCAAATCTTTCCGGAAGGTTATAATCAACCTGAATGGTGCCAAGCTGCCATTTACGTCCTATTGCATCCTTTACCATAAAATCAAGCTTAGGTCCGTAAAATGCAGCTTCCCCCTCGACTATGGTTGTAATAAGGTTCTTTTCTCCTGCAGCTTTAATAATATCCCGTTCGGCTTTTTCCCAGTTCTCATCCGAACCGATATATTTCTCTTTATTGTTGGGATCCCTTAATGAGATCTGTGCTGTAAAATCGTTGAAATTCAAGATTTTAAAAATATACAGGATCAGGTCAATTATACTCTTGAACTCATCCATGAGCTGATCCGGCCTGCAGAAATGGTGCGCATCATCCTGTGTAAAGCTCCTTACCCTGGTGAGTCCGTGAAGCTCGCCGCTCTGTTCATACCTGTAAACGGTTCCGAATTCAGCCATCCTCAGAGGGAACTCCTTATAGGAATGTGGGGTTGCATTGTATATCTCACAATGATGCGGACAGTTCATCGGTTTAAGCATGAACTGCTCACCTTCCAGTGGTGTTGACATTGGCTGAAATGAAGTTGTCCCGTATTTCTCATAATGGCCTGATATCTTATACAGATTGACATTTCCAATATGAGGAGTTGTAACAATCTTGTAGCCTCTTTTTCTCAGAATTGATGTCAGGAAATCTATCAGTTTCTGCCTGATGTCTGATCCTTTCGGCATCCAGAGAGGAAGCCCCATTCCTACTTTCTGGGAAAATGTAAAAAGTTCCAGTTCCTTCCCGATGCGCCTGTGGTCCCTTATTTTTGCCTGCTCAAGGAACTCAAGATATTCATCCAGCATCTTCTGCTTTGGGAATGTTATTCCATAAATCCTTGTAAGCATCCTGCGTTTTTCATCACCTCTCCAGTACGCACCGGCAACACTGGTAAGCTTAACTGCCTTTATCGGTTCGGTCGAGGGAATATGCGGCCCGCGGCAGAGATCAGTGAAATCGCCCTGGGTATATAATGAAATTGTGCCATCCTCAATCTCGCCTATAAGCTCGGTTTTGTATTCATCTCCTTTTCTGGTGAAAATGTCAAGAGCCTCTTTTTTGCTGACTTCCCGTCTTGTATAAACAAGGTTTTTGGCAGAGAGCTCCTTCATTTTATCTTCAACAGCCTTCAGGTCGGCATCAGTTATCACTTTTCCGTCACCGGGATCGACATCATAATAGAATCCCATTTCTATAGCAGGACCGATCCCGAATTTTATTCCCGGGTAGAGCAATTCCAGAGCTCCGGCCATAAGGTGTGCTGATGAGTGCCAGAATGCATGTTTTCCGGCTTCATCATCCCATTTATGAAGCTTCAGGGTAGCATCCCTGGTGATAGGACGTGTCATATCCCATACCTCTCCGTTGACTGTCGCAGCGTAAACCTCTTTTGCCAGTCGCGGACTGATCTGTTCAGCAATTTCCAGGCTGTTTATACCACTTTTATACTCCTTTGCTGATCCGTCAGGAAATGTTATCTTTATCATTCTGAAGCTTATTTTTATAGGAGTGCAAAGATAATTATATTTTTTTAAAGAGGCATCTTTTAAACATGGCACACATTTTGAATTTGTTTTAACAGATACCAATACTTAAAGCAATGAAACCAGCTAATTCCATAAACAAGGCTGATAAGCATGAAAACACTGGCATGCAGGTTCCTTCCAGCCTTTTAAAATCAATCGATTTTAAGATGAAAAGGATAATCTATCTGTTTCTGGTTCTGCCACTTATACTTATTTCCTGCGAATCAACACCGGAAGCACATTTTTTTACTGATACCGTTGAACCTGAGGTGGGGCAGGATATACTCTTCACCAACGATTCACACAATGCAACAAAATTTGAATGGGATTTTGGCGACGGTTACGTTTCATCTGAAGCAAACCCGACTCATTATTTTACAGGGACAGGCTCTTTTGAAGTAGTGCTGACCGCTTTTTCAAGATCCGGACTCTCAGACGAAGCTTCAATAACAATTGACGTTAAGATCCCGACACTCCTTGAGATCGAGGTTGTTGAATGGTATGAAGAATACGTTGTTGCAGGAGCAAGCGTAAGATTATATCCGACACTTGTTGACTGGGAAGCAGAGACTAACATGGAATCTGAAGGATTTACTGATGAGGACGGACTGGTTGTATTTTCACACCTGGGTCCCTGGGTCTATTATGTTGATGTATGGGAGCAAAACCATGATAATTATACTTTAAAAGCGGAGGATGTCGGATTTATAAGGACTTCTGAGATCATACCTCACAAGATAAACAGATTCGTAGCATGGGTTGATGTTGCTGATCATAGCAAGGGTGTGGCAAAACGCGATAAAACACTGGTTATCAAAAAGCTTGAAAGAAAGGCTTCTGATAAGTCGCTGATCATCAACGAATCAGAAGATTGGCAGGCACTATATAATAAAAGCATCAAGGTGAAATAACGGCCACCGGCTACCAGCTGGAAGCGCAGGCACAGAGCGCTGGGCACAGGGCACAGGGCACAGGGCACAGGACATACTAAGCATTATTTAGAGATTAATAGAAAGGCAACCTTAAAAAGGTTGCTTTTTTGTTTCTGAAAAATCAATTCTGATCATTCACATGTTTATCACTCGGATTACTAATTATGATATTGAAATTTCAAGGGAACAACCTGCGGTTCGCCGGCACCCGGAGTCATGTAAATAAACTGGAGATTATGGTTTTCATCTTTCTGGAAATATTCAAGCCGGATAGGGTAGAATCCTTTTTCGAGCGGAATCATATATGATTTAAGACTTTCATCCCTGTGAATTCCATCATTATCGATTAATAATTTATCGCCCAGCCAGAGTCTGGATCCGTCGTTGGATCCGATCGCCCAGAGATAGTATCCATCCTCTGTGATCTCGGCATAACCCTCAAAGAGGCAGGCAAAATCGGCTTTTGCTGGTAGTTTTTTAAGGCTGAACAGGCTATCAGTGATACCCGTTTGTGATGGTTTCAGTTTCTTAAAATCCGGCATTTTATCCCATGTTCCTTCATAGAAAGAATATTTGAGTCCTCCGCTTTCAACCTTTTTTGGTTTTGACAATGATGGCAAGGTTTCTCCCAATACAAAATTACCTCTGGCTGTAAGATCATATTTGCCACTTGTGGAGAATGATTTGAGCACCAGTTGAGCGGGGCCGGTCAGAGTAAGTCTTGATTCAGCTTTCGGTGATGTTTTGCCCGGTTCGGTTCCATCCATTTCGTATCTGAGATCAGGGAAACTATTTAATAAATAGATAGTTGCAGGTTTATCTTTTAAAATAATTCCGGCCATCGGATGAAAAGCGATTGAGCCACCCGGATATCCTGAATACGAATATTTAATTCCGTCATACATCGCTTTTAATCTTACCGAATTATGCTTTTCATTCGGGAAGGTTGCTGTTCTCCACCTGAGGCTTTGGGGTGCTTTAAGCTTCAATACGGAATCCATGCGATCAATACCCTGATATTTATATGTTGATTCTATGCCGGCAATCCAAAGCACTTTATCCGGCGGAAGATTTTGCAGTTTCTCGGAAGCCAGTTTGATAACAAAATCATTATTCCACCTGAGTGGAGGATCTGTGGCATAATATGTATCAAATAATTGAGGTTCAGTAAATATGGTGTATACGACAAACACGCCTCCGTAAGAGTGTCCGTATAATGAGTTGGTCCCGTTGGTCCTGTAGGTCTTGTTGATATAAGGTATCAATTCATCTTTGAAAAATACCAGGAATTTATCAGCGCCTCCGGATATTGAGGGACTTGGAACATGTACAGGTAAAAAATCCCTGTCGCGTTGATTTGCTCCTTTGATATAGGTATTCGGGAGAGCCACAATTATTGCCGGCGGAACATATTGTTCGTTTTTCGCAAATTTGTAAATAAATGGAAATAAATTCACAACCCATTCTCCGTCAGTCAGATATATAACTTCAAATTTGTCTGACGATTCGGTTTTGTAATTTTCAGGCAGGACAACCTTGATTGACCTCCATTCATTTAAAGCGCCGGAATAAATTGAATCGCTTATAACAGAGTTTTCCTGGGCAAAGAGAGAGTCAGTCGGAAAAAATAAAAACACGATCAAAGCCGTGAGGCTGTAAAGGAGGATCTTTTTCATTGTTTAGTTTTTAGAGATAATATATAAAATACGTCTGAAATACCAGAACGCTGCATGTCGGAGTTTTTAAATACACCCCACGCCCCCTGCCCTTCGCTCTCCGCCCCCCCCCCCTCCCCCCCCCCCCCCCCCCCCCCCCCCCCCCCCCCCCCCCCCCCCCCCCCC
>CAYNGW010000188.1:0-4386 GCA_964396955.1 uncultured Rikenellaceae bacterium
TTTTTTGTTATTTTTGTACTATACCTGAAGTACATGAAAATCTTAATTATATGAAAGAAAATATCAGTATCAATCTGAAAAACGCCGGTGGTTTTATCTCCTACGAGGAGGCTCTTGCCCTTGCCCAGCAATCGGTCAGGCATCTTGATTCTGTCAATGCCGGGACCGGGGCAGGCAACGATTTCCTTGGGTGGCTTTCTCTTCCCGATGAAATTCTTCCCCAGCTTGACAGGATAGAAAAAACAGCCAAACACCTGAGATCCGTATCGGATATTACTGTCGTCATAGGCATAGGAGGTTCATACCTGGGAGCCAGGGCGGTTATCGAGGCACTGTCCCATTCATTCCCGTCACTCCTTAAATCAAAGCATCATGAAATAATCTATGCCGGACAGAATATTTGTGAGGATTATATGTCGGATCTTCTCGAGATCCTTGATACAAGGAATTATTCAATCATCGTTATCTCAAAATCAGGAACAACGACAGAACCTGCCCTGGCTTTCAGGATCCTGAAGGATCATCTTGAAAGAAAAGTCGGAAAAGCTGTTGCAGCCGACAGGATAATTGCAATCACCGACAGCTCAAAGGGAGCATTGAGATCCCTTGCCGACATTAACGGATATGAAACATTTGTAATTCCCGATAATATAGGAGGACGCTATTCTGTCCTTACTCCTGTCGGGCTTCTTCCCATAGCTGTAAGCGGGCTGGATATCAGGGCAATAGTAAAAGGAGCACGGGCGATGGAGGAGGCAGCAAGGCATAATAAAAATGCCGCTTCAAATCCCGTTCTGATGTATGCTGCTGCCCGTAATCTGATATTGCAGGGCGGCAGGGCTGTGGAGATACTTGTTGGATTTACACCCAGACTGCACTACCTCTCAGAATGGTGGAAACAGCTTTTCGGAGAGAGCGAAGGCAAAGAGGGAAAAGGGATTTTTCCCGCATCAGTTGACTTCACTACCGATCTTCATTCGCTGGGGCAGTATATCCAGGATGGCCAGCGGATCCTTTTTGAAACGATCATCTCAGTGAAAAATCCACGGAAGAAACTGACCATACCATCTGAAAAAGATGACTCCGACCAGCTTAATTACCTTGCCGGCAAAAGACTTTCTGAAGTAAATCATAATGCTGAAACAGGAACGATACTTGCTCATAATGACGGAAATGTGCCGGTAATTACGCTTAATATCCCTGAACTTGATGAGTATTACATCGGCCAGATGATCTATTTCTTTGAGCTTGCCTGTGCTATAAGCGGATATATCCTGGATGTCAATCCATTCGATCAGCCGGGAGTTGAGGCATATAAAAAAAATATGTTTGCCCTTCTTAACAAGCCCGGATTTGAGGAGGCAGGCAAGAAACTCAAGGAGAGGCTGAAATAAAAGATACAAGATAAAAGAATCAAGATACCAAATGAAAATCGAACTTAAAAAAGATTACAAATGGTCTCTTTTAGTGCCAACAAGCATGGGTGTACGTATCACTCCGGCAAACGGACAGCCCGTGCATTGCAGTGATACATTCCACATGCATGTTACCAGCGCTGAGACAAACGTGGCAAGCATATCATCATTTCTCGGGCTGCCTGTAAAAGTTCTGACAACTTTTGTCAAGGAGAGCCCCATAGCAAGACTGATCAAGGATAACCTTGCGGGCAGGCATATGGTTTATGAGGGTGTTGAGGTTGAGCAGGGCGGCCCATGGGGTTATCGCCACCAGTTCAATATTGCTGATATGGGTTATGGATCACGCGGCCCCAGAGTTCAGAATGACCGTGCCGGGGAAGTTGGCAGAACGCTGAATGTCAGGGATTTCGATCTTGAAAAGATATTCGGCAAGGAGGGTGTTCAGGTCCTTCATATATCAGGATTAATAGGTGCCTTGTCGCCGGAAACCAGTAATTTTTGTCTCGAACTGGCACGGGCAGCAAAAAAACACGGAACCCGTATCTCATTCGATCTCAACTACCGTGAGACCTTCTGGAAAAACCGTGAAAAAGAACTTGCTGCAGTATTTAAGGAAATTGCAGGCATAGCTGATATTCTTGTCGGCAATGAAGAAGATTTCCAGCTCTGCCTCGGCATCCAGGGTCCTGAAGAGGGAGGAAAAGAGCTTGCCTCAAAGATAGACAGCTTCAGGGAGATGATAGGCAGGGTGAGAAAAGCGTTCCCCAATGCTTCTGTTTTTGCCACCACCCTGCGCCAGGTGATAAGCGTCAATGAGCATCTCTGGGGAGCTATCATGCTTGAAGGCGAAAACTGGCATGTTGTTGAACCACGGGAAATTCATGTGCTTGACCGTATAGGCGGCGGTGACGGATTTGTCGGCGGATTGCTTTATGCCATTCTCAAAGGATGGAGCCCTGATAAATGGATCCAGTTCGGCTGGGCAGCAGGCGCCCTGGCAACAACCGTGATGACAGATTATGGACAGCCTGCCGACGAAGAGCAGGTGTGGAACATCTGGAAAGGGAATGCACGAGTTCGTCGATAAAAATCTTTAATTACCTGCAAACCACCTTACAGATGATAACCTGCGTCATGTACGTGTAACATCTGTTGAAAATCCCGGGGTAGCTGCATTGTGGAATAACAATGTTCAGGCTCTGTGTGAAGGCATAAGCTTTGTTATTCCTGCCAATAACAGCTCAGATCCGAGGCATCAGGCAATGTCAACCGCAGAATACAATGTAGGTTCAGCCGGACAGATCTCGCTGTGGCCGGATTCGGGACCATCTGCAGGGGTGCTGAACTATTATCGGAGGTTGAAAGGCACTATAAGATAATCATGGCTGGTGTTGACCAGTTCGGAGGCAATAATGATGCAGGTCCTGTTGTTGAAGCTTACCAGATGGGAGTCAAGGAACATGGCGAGGAATTCATGCGTGCCCGGACGGAGAAATATGTGAAGAAGTAGATGTTATCTCTTCCTCCCTGTCAGCTTATGTTTCTTTATAAACTCGTCAATGACCTGTGACAGGTCGGGATAACCTATTTCCTGAAGATCATAGTATACCCTGGTATTGGGCTTTTTTATTTTAATGATCCTGTTCAGATCAATAGGAGTTGCAATTACCACGCTGTCACATTTTGTCTTATTGATCGTAGTTTCAAGATCGTGTAATTGCTGTTCCCCGTAACCCATTGCTGGAAGAAGTGTCCCGATACCAGGATAGATACTGAATGTTTCTTTCAGCCTTCCAACAATGTATGGTCTTGGATCAATAAGTTCAGCGGCTCCGAATTTACGTGCAGCAATGATGCCGGCTCCAAGCTTCATTTCACCATGAGTTAAAGTTGGTCCGTCTTCAACAACAAGCACTTTCTTGCCTTTTATCACAGAAGGATTATCGACCTTAATGGGTGAAGCTCCATCGATGACAACAGCTTTCGGATTAACTTTCTCGATGCTTTCACGGACAATTTGTATTGCTTCAGGTGAAGCGCTGTCTATTTTGTTGATTATCACAACATCAGCCAGACGCAAAGTCACCTCACCGGGATAATATCTTAATTCGTGACCTGCCCTGTGAGGATCGGTAACAGTGATCATTAGGTCGGGTTTATAGAATGGAAAATCGTTATTGCCTCCATCCCATACAATTACATCGCAGCCGGAAGGATCCTTTTCGGCTTTACGGATAATTGCCTCATAATCGACACCTGCATATATGACATTCCCTCTGACCACATGCGGTTCATACTCTTCCATCTCTTCAATAGTGCACTTATGTTTTTCAAGGTCTTTAACAACAGCAAATCTTTGTATTTTCTGAGCAGCAAGATTTCCATAGGGCATCGGATGACGCACTGCAACAACCTTCAATCCCTTAGACATAAGAATCTCAATAATCCTTCTTGATGTCTGGCTTTTTCCGCAACCTGTTCTGACTGCTCCTACTGCTATAAGTGGTTTTGTACTTTTTACCATAGTATTAGCTGGTCCCAGAAGAACAAAATTTGCACCTGCCGCATTTACAATAGCGCTCACCGACATCACTTTCTGATAAGTTAAATCACTGTATGAAAAGATACAATCATCAACTTTATATTTCCGGATAAGTTCAGGAAGATTTTCTTCAGCATAGATCGGGATACCCCTGGGGTATAATCTGCCTGCAAGCTCCCTGGGATATTTTCTGCCGTCAATGTCGGGTATCTGGGCTGCTGTAAATGCAACAACTTTATAACTTTCATTATCCCTGAAGCAAGTGTTGAAATTGTGAAAATCCCTCCCTGCTGCACCAATTATGATGACATTCTTTTTAGCCATAAATCCTCCGTACCTATTTTAGAAAATTTTTTTAAGTGAAAGACGTTTCATTTTATAATGAATCAACAAATGTATAATTTGCATATCGAAATTCCGAGCTTT
>CAYNGW010000189.1:0-4379 GCA_964396955.1 uncultured Rikenellaceae bacterium
GACATGCTGAAGAGCGCACAATTGCACTCGGAATAGCTATCGGTTCAGGGTATCTCTTTCCCACAACCTTTGAAAATGAGGTCTACAGCGACCTTACCGGTGAGCGCGGAGTGCTGATGGGAGCACTGGCCGGCATTATGGATGCCCAATACCAGGTCCTGCGCGAGAACGGTCATACTCCTTCCGAAGCATTCAACGAAACCGTTGAGGAGCTCACCCAGAGCCTCATTCGTCTGGTTGACGAAAAAGGGATGGACTGGATGTATGCAAACTGCAGTGCAACGGCCCAGAGGGGAGCTCTTGACTGGCGGCCGAAATTCAGGGATGCAGTACTCCCGGTATTCAAAAAGCTTTATAAAAGAGTAAAGTCAGGCGAAGAATGTAAAAGGGTTCTTAAATCAACAGGTGCTTCAAACTACAAGGAAATGCTTGATGCAGAACTGAAAGAACTCGGTAATTCGGAATTGTGGAGGACAGGAACAGCAGTAAGAAATCTCAGACCGGAAAAAAGAATTAAAAACAATCATTAAAATGAACGACAAGATTATAATTTTCGATACAACCCTGAGGGACGGCGAACAGGTGCCGGGATGCCAGCTGAATACAATTGAAAAGATCCAGGTGGCTAAGGCTCTCGAAGCCCTTGGAGTTGACGTGATTGAAGCAGGCTTCCCTGTTTCTAGTCCCGGCGATTTTAAATCGGTGGTTGAAATTTCAAAGGTAGTTACAAATCCTGTTATTTGTGCTCTTACACGGGCAGTTAAAAAGGATATTGAAGTAGCAGCCGAAGCACTTCAGTATGCAAAAAGAGGAAGGATACATACTGGTATCGGCACCTCTCCTTTTCATATTAAATATAAAATAAGAACAACCCCCGAGGAGATACTGAAAAGGGCTGTCGATGCTGTAAAATATGCAAAAAAATTTGTTCCTGACGTTGAATTTTATGCAGAGGATGCAGGACGGAGTGACAATAAATATCTTGCCAAAGTAATTGAAGCTGTCATTAAGGCCGGCGCAACAGTGGTTAATATACCCGATACAACAGGTTACTGTATGCCGGAGGAATACGGGGCCAAGATCAGGTACCTGAAGGAAAATGTTTCTAATATTGACAAGGCTATTATCTCCACTCATTGCCATAATGACCTTGGAATGGCAACTGCCAACACGATGATGGGTGTTATCAACGGCGCCAGACAGGCGGAAGTGACTATAAACGGTATAGGAGAAAGGGCGGGTAACACATCCCTTGAAGAGGTGGCAATGATCATAAAAAGCCATCACGATCTGAAGCTGAGAACTGATATAAATACCAAACTGATATTCACCACGAGTCGTCTCGTCTCAACTCTCATGAGCATGCCCGTTCAGGCAAACAAGGCTATTGTCGGACGAAATGCCTTTGCGCATTCATCAGGCATTCACCAGGATGGCGTCCTGAAGAACAGGGAGAATTACGAGATCATCGATCCTGTCGAGGTAGGGATACGCGAATCATCAATCATCCTGACGGCACGCAGCGGCAGGGCCGCTCTCAACCACCGTCTTGAGCTGCTTGGCTTTAAATTCGGCAAGGAAGAGCTTGATGAGATATACCACCGTTTTCTTATCCTGGCGGATAAGAAAAAGGAGATAAATGATGAGGATATCAGGATCCTGACTGGAGAGGTTTTCAAGGGAGAGAAGGCTCTGAAGCTTGAGCTGTTACAGGTCACATGCGGTAAATCTGCAATACCTGTCGCAACAGTCGGACTCAAGATAAACGGAGAGGTGCACTCATCAACTGCATCAGGCAATGGTCCTATTGACGCTTCATTTACTGCCGTGAAGCACCTGATAAGCAAGACTGTACATCTTGAGGAATTCCTGATCCAGGCTATCACCAAAGGCAGTGATGACCTGGGCAAAGTGCATGTGCAGGTGGAACACCAGGGGAAGATCTACTACGGATTTGGCACCAGTACCGATATAATAACCGCTTCAGTGGAAGCTTTTATTGATGCAATTTCAAAGATAAAATGACACCAGAAACGCTTTTTGACAAGATATGGGACAGCCATGTGGTCCGTTCAATAAAGGGAGGACCCGATGTTCTCCATATCGATCAGCACTATATTCATGAAGTCACCAGTCCCCAGGCATTTGACGGACTGCGGCAAAGAGGGATATCTGTGTTTCGCCCCGGGAAAACAATTGCTACAGCTGATCATAACATACCAACGGAAAACCAGCACCTGCCGATCAGGGATGAACTGTCACGGATTCAGGTGGAAAGGCTGAGTGAAAACTGCAAAGAGTTCAGTATTGAGTATTTTGGCCTTAACGATCCCAAAAACGGCATCGTGCATGTGATCGGACCCGAACTGGGTTACACTCTGCCGGGGATGACAATAGTCTGCGGTGACAGCCACACTTCAACTCACGGGGCATTCGGAACGATTGCCTTCGGGATCGGGACAAGCGAAGTTGAAATGGTTCTGGCTTCACAGTGCATCCTGCAGTCCAGACCAAAAAAGATGAGGATCAAAGTAGAGGGAACACTTTATGAAGGAGTCACTTCCAAGGATCTGATATTATACCTTATCTCACAGATCTCTTCAAGCGGGGCTACCGGTTATTTTATTGAGTATGCCGGTCATGCAATAGAGTCCCTGAGCATGGAGGCGAGGATGACTGTCTGCAACATGAGCATTGAAATGGGTGCCCGCGGAGGAATGATTGCTCCGGATCATACGACTTATCATTATCTTAACCAGATCCCCGCAGTGTCGACCCGCCACGATTTCAAATCATTTTTGCTGAAATGGAGAGCTCTGAAAAGTGATGAAGGAGCTTTTTTTGACCGCGAGCTGGAATTCGATGCGGCAAACATCAAACCCATGATAACATACGGTACAAATCCCGGTATGGGTATGGCGGTTGATGAAACAATTCCTTTTGCCGGTAATAGTGAGAGAGACGCTTCATTTATGAAATCGCTTGATTATATGGGATTTAAACCCGGTTCTAAAATCCTCGGACATCCGGTCGATTATGTTTTCCTGGGCAGTTGCACCAATGGCAGAATTGAGGATCTCAGGGCATTTGTCCATATGGTTGAAGGGAGAAAAAAAGCGCCAAATATTACAGCCTTGATAGTACCGGGATCAAAGAGAGTGGAACAACAGGCAAAAAATGAAGGGCTTGATAAAATACTGGAATCTGCAGGTTTTGAGCTGAGACAACCGGGATGCTCTTCCTGTCTTGCGATGAATGAAGATAAAATACCGGCAGGAAAATATGTCGTTTCAACATCCAACAGGAATTTTGAAGGAAGACAGGGGCCCGGAGCAAGGACACTCCTGGCAAGCCCTCTTACAGCTGCAGCTGCTGCCTTAACCGGGAAAATAACTGATCCCAGGGAATTGTTAAATAATTAACACTGCAAAACAATCTCATATGCAAAAAGTCAAATTTGATATACTTGAGTCGACCTGCGTGCCTCTTGCTCTTGAGAACGTGGATACCGATCAGATAATACCCGCAAGATTCCTCAGCGCAACATCACGGGAGGGTTTCGGGGAAAATCTGTTCCGCGACTGGCGATATGATAAGTCAGGAAACATAAATAAAGATTTTATCCTGAACAATACTCTATACCAGGGAAATGTGCTTGTTACGGGCAAAAATTTCGGGTGCGGATCAAGCCGTGAACATGCCGTATGGGCGATCTCAGGATATGGATTCAGGGCTGTCGTTTCAAGCTTCTTTGCTGACATATTCAGAAACAACTCCCTGAATAACGGACTCCTGCCTGTGGTTGTGCCGGAGAGATACCTGGAAGATCTTTTAAAAGCTATTGGTGAGAATCCGGGCACGAGGATCAGGATTGACCTTGGAAAACAGCAATTCTCAGTCCTTCCTGACGGTGATCCGGTATATTTTGAAATTAATCCTTATAAAAAAGAGTGCCTGATGAAAGGGCTTGATGATATTGATTACCTGCTGGGCATCAGGAATGTGATAACGGCATTTGAATTCAGAAATACATTAAAATATGAGAATAGAAATAATGGATACGACCCTGAGGGACGGTGAGCAGACACAGGGTGTCTCATATACTCCTCTGGAAAAACTTCACATAGCAAGGCTTCTTCTGAAAGACCTGAACGTTGACCGTATTGAAGTAGCTTCGGCACGAGTATCTTCAGGTGAATTTGAAGCAATAAGGAAGATAACAGACTGGGCCCGTCACAACAATATCCTGGAAAAAGTTGAGGTGCTCGGTTTTGTTGACGGAGATGTTTCCCTTGACTGGATAAAAAATGCAGGAGGAAAAGTTGTAAACCTTCTGTGTAAAGTATCACTAAGGCACCTTGAGAAACAGCTGAGGAAAA
>CAYNGW010000190.1:0-4363 GCA_964396955.1 uncultured Rikenellaceae bacterium
TAATTATAATCACATTTTAAGTACTCGGGGGCAGGGGGTATTTAATCTTTTTTTACAATCGGTTGCAAAAGTAAATCATATTGCATAATTTTATTTACGCTAAAATTCATGTTTCTGTTTTCTTAAAATTTACTATCAGCATTAACCTGCCTTAATACGACCAATATGAATACTCAAACAGAAAAATTATCGGTACGGGAGAAAATCGGCTATAGCCTCGGTGATGGTGCAGCCAATTTCATCTTTCAGACAATGATGCTGCTGCAGCTCAGCTTCTATACTGATTCCTTCGGACTGACAGCGGCCTCTGCTGCCACATTATTCCTTGTTGCCCGTCTGTGGGCAGCGGTCTGTGATCCGATATTTGGTGTGCTGGCTGACAGGACAAAAACACGCTGGGGAAAATTCAGACCGTGGATCCTTTGGACTGCAATTCCATTCGGAGTGATTGGTTATTTTACATTTACTACGCCCGACTGGGGTCCCGCAGGAAAGATAATCTATGCTTATGCAACCTATGTCCTGATGATGACAATCTATTCAGCAAACAATAACCAATATGCTGCTCTCAGCGGAGTTATTACCGGGAATATGGATCAGCGTGCGAGTCTTTCTTCAGTCAGATTTGTTGTTGTAGCACTGGCAACTATTGCAATCCAGGGCTTTACACTCCCTATGGTCAATCATTTCGGACATGGAGACAGCGCCCGGGGATACCAGATTACAATGGGGATATTTTGTGCGCTGGCGGTGATATTCTTTCTGATAACGTTTTTGACAACAAAAGAAAGAGTTCAGCCTCCGCCTCAGCAGAAAACTTCACTTAAACAGGATCTTGCAGATCTTATCGGGAACAGACAGTGGATAGCCATGTTTCTTGTTCTCCTGTTGATATTCGTCTTCCTTTCCATGCGAAACGGAATGCTGGTTTACTACTTCAAGTATTATCTGAACATAGAAAGCCAGAGGGCATTCCTGATGGACCTTGACAAGGTGCTTTTCGGTTTTCTTGGCGCAATAGGGATGACAGGAGCAGGTGCCGATATCGCAGGTAATGCCTTCAGTGTGATCAACATTATTGGTCAGCTTGCTGCTATTGTGGGTATAGTCCTATCGAACAGACTGGCAAAAAAATCTGCCAAGAGAGATGTACTCAGGTTATGGCTGGGCATTGCAGCGCTGGCTGCTATACTTTTCATGGCTGTTCCGCCGACTTCAATCTGGATTATTTTCATTCTTTCAATACTATTTAATTTCGCGTGGGGAGTTACAATGCCTCTCCCATGGGCAATGATGGGTGATGTTGCCGATTATTCTGAGTGGAAAAACAACCGCAGGGCAACCGGAATTGTCTTTGCAGGAATTGTCGTAGGACTCAAGGTCGGTATGGCTATAGGAGGTTTTCTTGCCGGAAAACTTCTGTCGCTTTATGGTTATGTCTCAAATGTAGAACAGACTGCCAGATCCTTAAAAGGTATCAGGCTTACTGTCAGCATTTACCCTGCAATTGCTATAATTATTTGTATAATATTCCTGTTCATTTACAGTATAAACAGAAAAACCGAATTGCAGATGCAGGACGAGCTTGCTGAAAGACGGAAGTCTTACGAGTAACAAATTAAAATTCAATTAACAATAAACAATATGAAAAATACTGTTTTACTTAAGCAAAAAAAGGTCCCGTACAAAGATGCTTCATTGCCAATAAAAGAGAGGGTGAAAGACCTCTTAAAACAAATGACCAATGAAGAGAAGGCAGCACAGCTGATGGGGCTCTGGGTCGGAGGAGTTGAAGATTTTAAAATTGAAATCTTTGATGATAAGGCTAAGGCAAAGGAGATTTTCGGCAAGGGATGCCATTCAATTCATCCGTCAAACATTGGAGTAAAGGCAACTGTTGAGATCAGGAACAGAATTCAGAAATATCTGATTGAAGAGACCAGGCTGGGGATTCCTGCAATGTTTGTCGATGAAGGCCAGCATGGAATGATGAGGCCGGAATCAACTGTCTTCCCGCAGGCAATTGGGCTTGCATGTTCATGGGATGTTGATCTTTTTGAAAAAGTATACAGTACAGTAGCATACGAAATGCGTTCAAGAGGAGCACATCATGCCCTGACGCCGGTTATTGATACCTGCCGAGATCCCCGCTGGGGACGTGTGGAAGAGACCTACGGGGAAGATCCATATCTTAACGGAATGCTCTCGTGTGCAGCAGTGAAAGGACTTCAGGGGACTGAAACAGGAAAAGTAGCAAAGAACAATGTTGCCGCTACATTGAAGCATTTCACAGGTCATGGCCAGCCTGAGGGCGGGCAGAACCAGGGACCTGCCAATTATTCACTACGTGTATTAAGAGATTACCACATGTCCCAGTTCAGGATGTGTATCGATAAGGTAAAGCCTGTTGCCGTGATGCCATCCTACAATGAAGTTGACGGTGTTCCATCGCATGCAAACAAATGGCTTCTGAAGGATGTCCTGAGGAAAGAATGGGGTTATAAAGGCATGATAGTTTCTGATTATTATGGAATTGAACAACTGTTCAATAAGCATATGGTTGCTGAAAATGCAAGGGAAGCTGTAATTAAAGGGTTCAATGCCGGTGTACAATATGAATTTCCCCAGGGTAATCTTTATAAAATGTTGCCCAGACTTGTTAAAGAGGACAAAGTCAGTATTAAAGATGTTGACAGGGCTGTTGAACAGGCACTGACCATGAAATTTGAGCTGGGATTATTTGAAGATCCTTATGTCAGTCTTCAGGAAGCAATAAAAGTCAGCAAGTTACCGGAACACAGAGATATAGCGCTCAGGGCGGCTCATGAATCAATAGTACTTCTGAAAAACGACAACCTTCTGCCTCTGAAAAAAGGAAAATATAAAAAGATAGCTGTTATCGGTCCCTGTGCTAAAGGTCTCTATTTTGGAGGATATGCCGGTGAGCCGTATAAGAAAGTAAATCTTCTTAATGGAATAAAGGCAAAAGCAGGTGCCGCTACTGAAGTGCTGTTTGCCCAGGGATGTAAACTGACTACAAACACTTCAACAAGCTATTTCAACTGGAAGTATGATGAAATCAAGTTTGCATCAAGAGAGGAAAACCTTAAGCTGATTAATGAAGCAGTAAAGGTGGGCAAAAAGGCTGATCTGATAATACTGGCTATAGGAGAAAACGAACATTTATGCCGTGAAGCCTGGGCAAAAACGCATATAGGCGATAATATGACCTTTGATCTTTTTGGTGAGCAGAATGAACTGGCAGAGGCAATTACAGCGCTTGGCAAGCCGGTAGTTGTTTACCTTATGAACGGGCGTCCGCTGGCAATAACTGAACTTGTGAAAAAGGTGCCTGCTGTTCTTGAAGGGTGGTATATGGGTCAGGAGACCGGCACGGCTGCAGCAGATATTATTTTCGGAGAAGTGAATCCTTCCGGCAAGCTGACCATTACTTTCCCTAAGTCATCCGGACAGTTGCCAATGTTTTACAATCACAAGCCCAGCGCGCAGTTCATGGATTATATCTCACAGGAAATCAATCCGTTATTTCATTTCGGATATGGACTCAGCTACACGAAGTTTAAATACAGTAAGCCAAGCCTGAATAAGGAAACGATCAGGAAAGGAGAAACTGTTAAAGTGTCTGTTGAAATAACTAATACTGGTAAATTAAAAGGTGATGAAATAGTTCAGTTATATATAAGGGATGTAGTGAGTTCAGTAACACGGCCCGTTAAAGAGCTGAAAGGATTCAGGCGTATCACTTTAAAACCACGGGAGAAGAAAACGGTTATTTTCGATATCGGGTTCGATGAACTCGCTTTTCATAATATAGACATGAAGTATGTTGTTGAGTCTGGCAAGTTTGAGATTATGACTGGAGGTTCTTCGAAGGAAGGAGATCTGCAGAAGACGGAGTTGGTGGTAAAATAGATTTTTCATGTACTCACCCCATTCTTTTGAAGGGGGCTGGGGGGATGAGTACATGTATTCCTATAAAAACAGAAAGCCCCTCAGAGTTTTCCAAGGGGCTTTTTATTAAATTCGGCGACTACCTACTCTCCCACAATTGCAGTACCATCGGCGCTGACGGGCTTAACTTCTCTGTTCGGAATGGGAAGAGGTGGAACCCCGCCGCTATAGTCACCTTAAGATTTTATGACTCCTGACCTGACTTCCTTTTTTCTTACTTCAGTCTTCGGTCTTCAGTCATCGGTCTTTCCAAATATTATTGACATACCGGCTGGGAGAAATCAATAAGATCCTACCCGGAAAGTTCTCGGGTAATTAGTACTGCTCAGCTTTGACGTTACCGCCTTTACACCTGCAGCCTATCAACGTCGTAGTCTTCAACGACCCTTAA
>CAYNGW010000191.1:0-4355 GCA_964396955.1 uncultured Rikenellaceae bacterium
ATTCCCTTCATTATTTTACCGGTGGCTCCGGTGTTTTCCCTTACATATTTTCCTGCAGTTTCAGCAGCCTTAATATACATCTGCTCATCTGTCAGCCATCGGTCAATGATCTTTTCAAAACTGCCATAATCTTTAAATGAATCCGCTCCTCCCAGCTTTATAAGCTCAACAGCTTCACGGAATTTCAGATGATTGGGACCAAAGAGAACAGGAATACCCCAGCAGGCAGGTTCAAGAATATTATGTATACCTTTCCCGAATCCGCCTCCGATTGCAGCAATATCTGCATACCTGTAAGCAGAAGAAAGCATTCCGATATTATCAATTATGAGCACTCTTGCATCTGCATCGGCATCAGTGAACTGTGAGAATCTGATATATTTTGTTTTAAGATGTATGACCAGCCATTCTATGTTCGCGCCGTCAATTTCATGAGGAGCGAACACCCATTTCATCCTGCCGGGGTAACTGTTGATATACCTTGTAATTATCTCTTCATCCTGCTTCCAGCTACTTCCGGCAAGAAATATCTTTTCGTTGCCCCTGAACAGTTCAAGCTGAGGAATCTCCCTGGCACTGGCTGTGATCTGCAACACCCTGTCAAACCTTGTATCCCCGGCAACAGTAACATTCTGCAGTCCGATAGTTCCGAGCAGGTCAGATGAATTCTGGTCCTGAACAAAAAACCAGCTGAAATTATTAAGCATACGACGGAAGAATTTTCCATACCATTTGAAAAAAAGCTGATCCCTGCTGAAAATCCCTGATATCAGATAAAGCGGTATTTTCCTTCTCCCAAGCACTGTCAGAAAATTGTACCAGAATTCATATTTGACAAAAATGACAACTGCCGGATCGATCATGCTGATGAACTTCTCCGCATTGCCAGGTGTGTCGGATGGCAGATAACAGACAATGTCAGCCAGTTGATGATTTTTCCGTATCTCATAACCCGAAGGAGAGAAAAACGTAAGAATGATCCTGACATGCGGTTTTTCTTTCTTAATTGCTTCTATAACCGGTCGTCCCTGTTCAAACTCTCCCAGTGAAGCACAGTGGATCCATACATATCTCTCCCCGGAATTGATTTTTTTACTAAGTGCTTCAAACCAGTTTTTACGTCCGTTAACCCATAGTTTTACCTTATGATTAAACGGAGAGATCAGATATGCCAGTCCCCGGAGGATATATATACCTGTATTATATAATAATGACATGGTCTCAGTTTTGAATTGCCAAAGGTAAGAAAAAAAGGCATTAGGGCATTAAGGCATTAGGGCATTAAGGCCATAGGACATTACAGCTTTCTTTAAATGTAGCACCTTAATGCCTTAAAGCCCTAATACCCTGAAGCCTTATTAAAAATAACTTCTAATTTTGTATGATATAATAACCTTGCCATGGTAAGATTAGTTGCTCTCATAATTTCAATCGTTCTGCAGATCATTGCAGCCTCAATTGCCCTGGGATTCATGAAAATGACCAAATACAGGCTTTCATGGATCCTGCTTTCATTGTCGTTTGCTTTCATGGCAGTACGGAAAATCATCCAGCTTATTGAAATTTTGCGTGGAACTCCTACATATGCCTGGCAGATGATTGATGAATGGATCGGAGTTCTTGTCTCATTCATGATTATCGTCGGAGTGATTCTTATACGTGAGATCTTCTACTCTCTAAAAAAGGCAGAGATTGACCGTTCCCGGACAGAAAGAAGGGTACTGAATGCAATAATAAATACTGAAGAAAATGAAAGGAGAAGATTTGCCAATGATCTTCATGATGGCCTCGGACCGCTTCTTTCAACTGTAAAGATGTCAATATCCTCGCTTACCGACAAAATAAAAGATCCTGCCGGTATCAATATCCTTAACAATACCAACCATCTTGTGATTGAAGCACTGAATACCATAAAAGATGTTTCCAACAATCTGAGCCCGCATGTTCTGTCTAATTTCGGGTTAGCCAGCGCCATAAGCGCTTTTACCACAAAGATCAGTCAGACCAGGGTCGTAGAGATTGAATTTAAATCAAATATGGTAAACCAGCGCCTGGAGAATGACAAGGAGGTTGTTATTTATCGTGCTGTAAGCGAGCTTATAAATAATTCCATCCGTCATTCCGGAGCCTCCAGGATAGAGATTGAACTAAATAAACATGAAAAATTTGTTACCTTGCAGTATTATGATAACGGGCGTGGTTTTGATATATCCTGCCTGAACAGGGAAGATAATAAGGGTATGGGGCTGTCTAATATTGAAACACGCGTTAAATCGGTTGAAGGGGTTTTTATACTTGAGAGTTCAGCCGGAAAAGGAACAACCGCGCTGATTAAAATTATTGACGAAAACTCATAATTCATTAACGTTCTTAAATGGAAAAAACACGGATTATTATAGCAGACGATCATCAGCTTTTCAGGAACGGATTAAAAATACTGCTGAATGCCTTCCCGGAATTTGAAGTGACAGGAGAAGCATCCAACGGAGAAGAGTTCCTGAAAGTGCTGAAAACCACTCCGGCTGATATTGCACTGATGGACATAAACATGCCGGAAATGGATGGGATCGAAGCAACCAGAAAAAGCCTTAAAATTTATCCCGACATTAATATAATTGCATTGTCAATGTATGGCGAGGAAGAGTATTATTACAAAATGGTTGACGCCGGGGCAAAAGGATTCCTGCTTAAAGACTCCGACATTTCTGAAGTCAGGGAAGCTATTCTTACAGTGATAAGGGGAGGAAGTTATTTTTCACAGGAGCTGCTCTATCATGTTATTCAGAAGATCAAGCATCGTGAACTGGAAAGTAAGTCGGCCAATCTGTCGAAGAGAGAAAAAGAGGTGCTGTTCAAGATATGTGAAGGATTATCAAACCAGGAAATTGCAGATACATTATTCATAAGCAAAAGGACCGTTGATAAACACAGGGCAAATCTGCTTGGAAAGACCAATTCAAAAAATACTGCAAGCCTGATTCTTTTTGCAATCAGAAACAAACTGATAGAAATATAATGGCAGAATCGCATAATCTCGGGAAAAAAGGTGAGGAAGCCGCAGTTGAACACCTTAAGAAATCGGGTTACAGAATCCTTAAACGAAACTGGAAAGCAGGAAAGCCTGAAATTGATATTATTGCAGAAAACAGTGATTTCATAGTTTTTGCTGAAGTTAAAACACGTTCTGCTGATTTTCAGGAAGACCCGAAGACGGCTGTAAACAGGGAAAAACAGAGATCGATAATTTTTGCAGCTGATAATTACATCAGGTGGAACAATATTGATAAAGAGAGCCGTTTTGATGTGATTATTGTAATAGCGAAGGATGATTCATACCAGATCGATCATATCGAAAATGCATTCTACCCGACACTCAGATGAATATTAAAACCGGTGAAAATATCAAAATAATAACTTAATCAGCAACCTTATGAAAATACGTCTGTTAACGGCAGTCCTGATTGCTTTTGCAATGCTGCCCTTAAGCGCACAGAAGAAAAATGCAACTCACCCGCAACCAAAAGCTGGGGAAGGCTATAAATTCACCCCTGTCTATGATCTGAAAGCCACTTCAGTAAAGAACCAGTCAGCGACAGGCACCTGCTGGTGTTTTGCAACAACATCCTTTATTGAGTCAGAACTTTTGAGAATGGGGAAGGAGGAATATGATCTTTCAGAAATGTTTATCGTAAGACAGAATTACATGGACAGGTTAAGAGACAATTATCTGAGAAGGGGTAATGGCAACCTGGGTCCCGGCAGCCTTTCACACGACTGGATGAGGGTGTTTACAGAATACGGAATAGTTCCGGATGAGGTTTACCCGGGACTGAATTACGGATCACCCCTGCATAACCATAGTGAACTTCAGGAATTTATCAATGCAGTTGCAGCTGTACCGGTAAAACGCAGTAATGAAAGCAAACAATATTATCAGATAATAGATGCTGTGCTGGATACATATCTTGGAGAATACCCTGAATCCTTTACATACAAGGGTGTGACATATACTCCGAAATCATTTGCTGCAACCCTGAATATCAATCCCGATGATTATGTTGAAATAACATCATTTACCCATTTCCCGTTTTATACGCCGGGCATTCTGGAGGTGCCTGATAACTGGTCAATGGCTCAGTTCTGCAACGTCCCGCTGGATGAACTGATTGAGATAATGGATTATTCCTTCAGTAACGGATATACGGTAAACTGGGATGGAGATGTGAGTGAACCCGGATTCTCACACTCGAAAGGATATGCAATCCTTTCATCACTCTCCTCAGGAGAAAGAGGTCCGGTCACTGACAGAAATGCTTTCGGAGGATACCTGAACATGTCGGAAAGCTATGTCAGGG
>CAYNGW010000192.1:0-4353 GCA_964396955.1 uncultured Rikenellaceae bacterium
ATTACTCGATAACTACTGATTACAAGAAAAAGGATATTTTCTATCTTGGAATGGGCTCTGATGTTACCCAGACTTACGAAATCCTGGGAAAATTCGGCCTGAAAGACACTGTAGCTACATTTGATAATTACTATACTGTACATCTTATTAATAAGTTCTCAGGCGATACTCTCGATGTCGGATACCCGAATAAATTTACCGGACAGTACGGCTTTATTGTATCGCCGGGGGCATTTAAACTGGTGTATTCCGGCCTGGGATATTTATCCAGGTCCGTTGATACAACAATAATACAGGATAATCCGGCCTCAGCAATTGTTCTGGACGTTACACTTGAAAGAGACACTGCATTCGTTTTCAAAGTACCTCCTGCTGATACTGTGGATATTACTCCTGTTATTTATGACAAAATCAATCTTGAAAACATCCCTGTCGTTACTGCTATAGATTCAAGCATTCTGATTAAGAACATGAATGTTAATGATTTAAACGATACAAATGTTAAGGATTCAGATGTTTTATACTATACCGTACAGGTAATGGCTCTTTATAATCCTGTAGATATCAGCTATTTCAAACGTATTACTGATATGAAGGTAATGTATAATGAAACCGACAGATTCTACAGGTACACTTCAGGTCGCTTTGCAACACGGGAGGAAGCAACTGCCTGGAGATTGGAATTGATAAGGAAGGGATATCCCGATCAAATCTTCATTAAAAAAGTTTCAAAACAATGAATCGTCTGTCAGTATGTATCATCTTCTTTGTTCTTTTTAACAACGTTTTTTCAACTCTTCTCTCACAGGAACTCTCAAGAAAGGATTTTATCAGGTCTGTTCAGGATGCTGATATCTTTTATTATTATGACCAGGATTATGAAAAGGCAGCTTCGTTGTATGAAGTATTACACAAAGCCTACCCGGACAATTCCAACCTGGCTGCAAAGCTTGGTATTTGTTATCTGAACATGGATGGCAAAAAACAGGATGCCCTCTCGCTTCTTAAATCTGCATCACGAAATGTTGTAGCGACCGATAAAGATTATGTGGAATACGGCGAACAGGCGCCGTTCGACACATATCTTTACCTGGCAATAGCATATCACAAAAACGACAGCCTGGAAAAAGCTGTATCAATATTTTATGATGTAAAAGACAGGCTCAAGGAGACTGATATATTCAGAGAGGAATATATTGACAACCAGATCAGGGACTGCAGGTATGCCATGGAGATGAAGAAGAAACCTTTAACCATCCTGTCTGATCATTTTACATCATGGCTGAAGGATTATCCCGGAGCCATTAATCCTGTACTCGCAAAAAATGACTCAGTATTTGTCTTTACCCAGAAAACAGAAGGCAAAACAAGGATTCTATGTACTTATAAGAAGGAAAGATGGAGCACTCCCGCGGATATTACAAAACAGCTTGGCGGGTATACACGGTTTTATTCAAACTCGATAACAGGCGATGGCAAACTGCTGGTCCTTTACATGGATGACGGTGGTGACGGCAACCTTTATTACAGCGAGAGGAAAGACTCTGTGTGGTCCAGGATCAAAAGCCCTGGCAAGTACATCAATTCAATATACTGGGAGTCTCATGGTTTTATCACTCCCGACGGAAAAACTCTTTACTTCTCAAGCAACAGGGCAGGCGGATCAGGCGAACTTGACATCTGGGTTTCACAAAAGAAAGATGACGGGACATGGGACCGCCCTGTGAACTGCGGTGATGTGATCAACACGGCCTTTAATGAGGATACACCTTTCTTTGATCCGGCCACCAATGCTCTTTTGTTCTCCTCCTCGGGTCATATCAGCATGGGAGGCTACGATATTTTCAGGTCAATTTACAGAAACGGAGGCTGGACCAATCCTGTCGGAATGCCTTTTGCATACAACACCACGGCTGAAAATATTTTCTTCATCCTTAATAACAATGCACCTGGATTTGTCACCAGCCTGTATAACGAGAAAGAAGGGTCAAGGAATATATATGCAATTGTCGCTGTCGATCCTGCCGATGAGATCACCACTGCCGAAGGCACAATCACCCTTAGTGACGGTATGGTGGTGGATCCTTCAAAAGCTGTAATTAAACTTAATGATGCCAGAAAAGGCGCATTCCTCAGATCAGTTCCCATTGCTGAAGGAGGGAAATTTAAATTCGATATAAAACCTGGAGATTACCAGGTTTTTGTAAGTCATCCCGGTTATAAGACCGATACTATCAACCTTAATCTGCCACTCTATTTCCTGAGCCACTACTTAGCGCTGAATTCTTCCCTCATTCCGATGAAAGTTTTTGAAGGAGCTTTCCTTGCAATCAAGAATATCCTGTTTGAATTCGACAGTTATGAACTTGATAACCAGGCCAGGTCTGGCCTGGAAGGTCTGAAATCTGTTCTGATCTCTCATCCGGAACTGCAAATTGAGGTTGCAGGGTATACTGATGCCAAAGGCAGCAGGGAATACAATATGAAGCTCGCAGATAAAAGAGCCCAGGAAGTAATTGATTATCTGATATCGTCAATAAACCCTGGATCCAGGTTTGTTAAAACGGCATTCGGAGAATCAAACTTTGCAGCCATAAACACAAATCCTGACGGTTCAGACAATCCCGAAGGAAGGAAATATAACAGACGGGTCACATTCGGAATAGTGGATCCGAAGACCGGCATTGTCCTCAGGCATGACACATACACCCCGGAGCACCTGAGACCGCCCTCAGCAATGAATTACAGCATTGTTCTTAAAAAATCAAAGGAGAAGATTGCTCCTGAATATTTCAACGAACTTGAGCTCAGCGGAATGTTGTTTGTACGATCGATCGAATCAGATTCTGTTTCAATTTATGCTCTCGGTGTATTCTATAACAGACCCGATGCTGTCAAATACCTGGGATATGTAAAAGAAGAAGGATTTACCGACGCTTACATTGTTAACCAGTATGATCTCACTGATGAAGCAAAATCCCTGGCAAAACGAAATCCCATTGTGAGTTTAGCCACCGGAAAAAGAGTTTATACAATCCAGCTTAAGGCTGCAAAAACTCCAATGAACATGGATCAGTTTAAGGCATTCAAAGACGTCAGGGAGATCCTTGGGGATGATGGCTATTACAGGTATGTACTTGGGGAATACAGCGACTTGACACAGGCACAGGAAGCTATTAAACCTGTTTATGAAGCAGGTTTCAAAGATGCATTTATCAGGGAGCTAAACGTGCTGACAACTGAATAATGATATAATATTGACTGTCAATGAAGTATGACAAAATCAGACTCAGGGCCCTGGAACCTGAAGATCTGGAATTGCTGTATGACTGGGAGAATAACAGTACTTACTGGACGATAAGCAATACAGTAACACCTTTCTCAAAATATACTCTTAAGAGATATATGGAAAACTCTCACAAGAGCATTTATGAAACAGGTCAGCTGAGGTTAATGATCGAAATTATTTCAGACAAGAAAACAATCGGTACCATTGATGTCTTTGATTTTGATCCTTTTCATAAAAGGGCAGGACTTGGAATACTTGTCGCTGATGAAGATCAGCGGAGAAAAGGATATGCTTCCATGGCGCTGAAATGTCTTATAGAATATTGCTTTAAAACACTTCAGCTGCACCAGCTCTATTGTAACATCCTGTCAAATAATTGCGAGAGTATGGACCTGTTCAGGAAACAGGGCTTCGTTCAGGCAGGAATTAAAAAGGAATGGGTCAAAACATCAAACGGTTACCTGGATGAATATATGTTTCAGCTGATAAATGATAACAAAACCTGATACTAAAAGTTATTCTTCAGCCCGCGCTCTCCTATCCCGGTACTCTCCCTTAAAATAGTTGATCCCGATTTTATCATATCTCTTTTTCAGAACCTCAAAACGGGCAAGAAAATCCTCAAAATCCTTTAGCCTGTCAGGAACCCAGCCAATTTCTGCAATGGCAAACATTCTCGGGTAGGCCATATACTCCATCTGCCCGGGAGTGCTCAGGTATTCCGACCACAAATTACCCTGAACTCCAAGAATATGCTTCTGTTCTTCAGGGGAAAGCTCATCTGGCATAGGATTGTATGAATAAACCCTTTCAAGGGGCAGATAGCCTCCAATTGCAAGAGGTTGTCCTTCCGGCTCGCATTGGTAATAATCGAGATATACGTATGTGTAGGGAGTCATGATCACATCATGTTTTTGTCTGGCTGCTGCAATGCCTCCTGTGGTTCCGCGCCACGACATTACCGTTGCCTCCGGTGCCAGTCCGCCCTCAAGTATTTCATCCCAGCCTATTATCCTGCGTCCTTTTGAAAGAACAAACTTTTCAATCCTCTGGATAAAATAGCT
>CAYNGW010000193.1:0-4337 GCA_964396955.1 uncultured Rikenellaceae bacterium
AATTTGGTAAAAAGACTGAATGTTTACGTTAAGAATTATCTGATCACTTGTCCTTCTGACCCGATACCGAACAGTTTGCTTTCAATGGCCTGTATTCCGCCGCCACCAAGCTCTGCTCCCTCTTTTTCAAATCCGCCTGCTCTGACCAGGAGCCATTCCCAGGTAACGCAAACTTAATCCAAAGGTCAGACCTCCAAATCCCCATAAAACTCCGAAAACGACAGCCAGTAAGATTCCCACGCCCATGATTTGACTTTTTTGAATGGAACATAAAAGATTGCAGCGCCAATACTGCCTGCCGCAATTAAAAGTATACCTGCAATCGGATCCACATAATTTTCTTTAATTAGAATTGCAATTTAAAAACTTAAGGGAGGAAATAACCGGTTAATCTGTTTTTTTATTCATACATTTTTAATAATCTTGGATTATAATAAAAATACATTAATCAATATGAAAGAATTTTATTCATCATTGCTCCTGCTTTTCATTTCCACATGCATTTTAGCACAGGATCTGACAGTAAGGGCCCTTACTGCAGAACTTAAAAAGAATCCTGTCGGCATTGATTTTCAGAAGCCAAGATTCTCCTGGAAAATTTCCGGCACCGGAAACGATATTATGCAAACTGCCTTTTCCATCAGAGTAGCGGCAGATCAGAAATTCTCATCCGGGAAGATGATCTGGCAAACAGGAAAAATCATGACTGACGGTTCGGTTCTTCAGCCATATAGAGGGCCGGCACTAAAATCAGGACAAAGATATTTCTGGCAGGTAAAAGTTTATGATAATAAAGGAAGAGAATCAAAATGGAGCGAAACAGCATTCTGGGAAACGGGCTTGCTATTACCTTCTGACTGGAAAGCAAAATGGATTGAGATGGAAGGGGACACTAACCGGTATTCTCCGTCTCCTCATTTCAGGAAGGAATTTTCAATCAGCAAATCAATAGCAAAAGCAGTTGTTTATGTCACATCACACGGTTTATATAAACTTCATATTGATGGCAAAAATGTTGGTAACGAGATACTTACGCCTGGATGGACCTCATATGGAAAGAGACTTCAGTACCAGGTGTTTGATGTGACCGGGCATCTGATAAAAGGGAATAATGCTGTTGGAGCAGTTGAATAGATGGATTTTTTTAAAGATCATTACGGCGAATTAGCTTCGCTTCTGGTAGCTTTTTTCTGGACAGTATCTGCCCTCGCATTTGAATCAGCCAGCCGTAAGGCAGGATCTTTACCTGTTAATATCCTTAGGCTGATTGTCGGTTTTATTTTTCTGAGCACTTTTACTTTCATACGCAGAAAACTTCTGCTTCCGACAGATGCCAGCGCAGAAAACTGGTTCTGGCTGGCACTCTCCGGATTAGTAGGATTGGTCTTTGGCGATCTTTTTCTTTTCAAAGCATTTACAGTTATAGGCTCCAGGTTCTCCATGCTGTTAATGACCCTGGTCCCTCCTGTCACCGCATTCTTTGGATGGATTATACTTGGCGAACATCTTACTCTTGTTCACTTTTTTGGGATGGCTCTTACATTTACAGGCATAGCAATGGCTATCTTCAACCGTAAAGGAGAGGGTGAAAAGATTTCACTTAAGCTTGCCCCATCCGGTATCCTGTATGCACTGGGAGGAGCTGTCGGCCAGGCACTTGGACTCATATTAAGCAAATTAGGTGTAAAGGATTATGATCCTTTTTCTGCAACACAGATCAGAGTGATTGCAGGTATTGCCGGATTTTCTGTGCTGATTACAGTTATGCGAAGATGGGGCAGCGTAAAGAATGCGTTGCTGAATAAGGATGGAATGAAGCTTCTTTCCCTTGGTGCATTTTTCGGTCCTTTTCTTGGAATCTCTTTCTCCCTGGTAGCCATCATGTACACTGAAGCAGGAATCGCTTCAACCATAATGGCCCTTGTACCTATATTCATTATAATTCCTTCAGCAATTTTATATAAGGACAGAATAAAGCCTGCTGAAGTCATCGGAGCAGTCATAAGCGTTGCTGGTGTTGCAGTGTTTTTCATATAGAAAATGGATAAAGAAGAATTAAGAAACCGCATACCGCCGGGAGAATTGATCTTCTCAACTTCACGCAGCAGAGGACCCGGAGGACAAAATGTAAACAAGGTAAATACGAAGGTAGAGCTGAGATTCAATGTAACCAGATCAGCGAACCTTTCTGAAAGGGAAAAAGAAAAGATCCTGGTTCTCCTGAAGAATAGGATCACCGCTGAAGGTGACCTGATTGTCGTTTCGCAATCAGAAAGGACTCAGCTGATGAACAGGAAGAAAGCTGAAGAGAAATTCTTCAGCATGCTGGCTGCTGCTCTTACTGAAAAACCGAAACGCATGGCAACACGCCCGACAAAAGCATCAGGAAAAGAACGGTTGGAGAAGAAAAGAAAAAGAAGTAATATTAAAAGACTCCGGAGAGATTCAGGAATATCTGATGAAGAGAGCTAAGCAAAATTAAGCCACCCCTACCCTCCCGCTTTCGCGGGACAGGCTCTCCCATGAGGGGATATAAAGACCGGGCACCGAGGACCGGGAACCTATTCATACTTCTTTAAGTTTCCATTTTCCCCTTCTGAATACGAGAAATGCGGTCAGCGTCATTATTGTTTCAGCAATAACAATTGCCAGATATACACCATTCTCATTCATTCCCGATGTAATGGCAAATATGTAGGCCAGTGGTATTTCAATCAACCAGTAGGCAAATATATTTATCTTAAGCGGAGTAGTTGTGTCGCCGGCTCCGTTGAAGGAGTTGGCAAGCACCATCCCGAATCCGTATCCTATAAAACCGATACTAATTATTCTCAGGCATGCTGCCCCAGTTCTAAGAACCTCCGTATCACCTATAAAAAGTCTGATGAAAGGTACAGGAAATGCTACAAAGATAATCCCAACTATCCCCAGCAAGATCATATTTACCCAACCCGTTATCATCACTGACCGTTCAGCCCGGTCAGGTTTGCCAGCCCCAAGGTTTTGTCCGACAAGAGTTGAAGCTGCATTGCTTATTCCCCATGACGGCAAAAGAACGAAATTGATTATCCTTATTGCAATGGTATATCCTGCAACAACCTCGCTGCCGAATACTGATATTATCCTTACAAGGGCGATCCAGCTGGAAGTACCAATAAGGTTTTGTCCAATGCTGCCAAGAGATATTTTTATAAGCCTGGCAATTATTTTTAAGCTGATTCCGAAGTGTTTTACGGAAAGCTGTATGCGTTTTCTGCCGAAGAAAAGAAGATATAACTGGTATATTACTGCAATACCTCGTCCGGTTGTTGTCGCAACAGCAGCGCCCCGGATGCCAAGCTCCGGGAACGGACCGAGCCCGAAAATCAGGCATGGATCAAGGATTATATTTATGATATTGCCAACCCAGAGAACCCTCATTGCTATTGCTGCATCACCGGCACTGCGAAAAATTGCATTAATGATGAAAAGCATCATTATGACAATATTTCCTCCAAGCATGATCTTTGCATATCCCGACATTTCATTTACTATCATCGGAGAAGCACCCATGATATCAAGGAGATCTTTCGCGAACAGTACACCCGGTATTGCAATTATCACTGATACAATTGAACCTGTAACAATTGCCTGGAATGCAGTTTGTGATGCTTTGTCGGGATTTTTCTCTCCAATCCTGCGTGAGACCATTGATGTTGTTGCAGTGGCAAGTCCGAGTGAAATAGCATAGACAATTGTTATCAATGATTCAGTCAGTCCAACTGTTGCTACAGCTTCGGAACCAAGTTTTGAAACAAAGAAAATATCTACAATCACGAAGACTGATTCCATTATCATTTCAAGCACCGCAGGTATCGAAAGCAACAGTATTGCACGGCTCAGCCTGACCTCTGTGAAATCCTGGTCAGTGCCTGAAACTGCTTCCATGACATCATTGAAGAACAATCTTAATTTCTGTCCGGTATTATTTTTAAAACGTCGATTCATTCCACCTTAATGATCCCGAATTTTCAGAAAGAACAAAAGTATTCCATTTTTTTTTATGACAAAGAGTCATTTAAATTCATTCCGGCATCATTATTGTAAAAATGACTTTTCAAAAAATGAAAATGAATGCAGGAATTAAATTCTGCTTTGAAAAAATGAATTTTGAAATGAGCCGGAAAAGGAAGAGTCAAAAAAATACCAATCATCACATCAAATGCGATGAGAATGATAATATGCATAATATGCTTATAAACAAGTGTTTATACGATTATGAAACAGATCCTGAAAATTCTGATGTTAATAAAATGCTATTAGTGTTAATATTTCTGATGGTCAAATGATACAATGTA
>CAYNGW010000194.1:0-4248 GCA_964396955.1 uncultured Rikenellaceae bacterium
TGTAAGTATGTACTCCATTTATGGTGAATTAATGCTAATGATGACAAACGAGCGGAGCGGGCTATCCGTGCGTTGTCTGAAGGATTAAAACAGATCAACGGGCAACGGAATTTACTATTTTCTGCTTCAGTGCTGAACAATCCTGGTTATCAGAAATGTGAGAACAGTACAAGAGTATACCTGGTTGATCCATTAGTAAAAGGCAATAAGGGAGGTTTTGCTATTGGCGGTTATGGCAATTTAAAAGAGGCTGCCGATAATTATTTCTTTATCAATCCGGATAGTTCCAGATTTTATGTCAGGAAGCCGGATGCCACATCTTCAACAACATTCGATATAATAGGTATCGATGAAAACCAGTACCGGAAATCACTGCTTTCGGCTAATGCAGATACAGTTGGAATACAGGGAGTCCTTAACCTGCAGAATGATCTTGTCGTAGGCGGAAATATAAATGTAGGAGGGAATGTGCAGCCAATAGTAAATTCTTGTGTCGATGCTGATGGTAATGTTTATGCGACAGTTCTTACGGTAAATGATCAGGTTGTTATGGCAGAAAATCTCCGTACAACACGTTACAGCAATGGTGATCTGATTGGCACGACAACTCTTCCCGGAGATACTATTACAGGAGAAATCGATCCTAAATATCAGTGGGCTTATGATGGAAATGAAGCCAATGCTCCTGTATATGGAAGGTTATATACATGGGCAGCAGTGACTGACAGTCGTAATATATGCCCCTCCGGATATCACGTTACCTCTATTTATGAATGGCAGAATTTTTTCATGACAATGGAATATGCGGGTTACGGCTATGAAGGAAGCGGGAATGATATTGCCAAGGCGCTGGCTTCAACCACAGGATGGGTTTCGGATCCGACACCAGGAAATGTAGGAAATGACCAGGCAACAAACAATGCCAGCGGGCTCAATGTTCTGCCTGCCGGTTACCGCGATGTTTTCAATAGTACTTTTACAGGCATGGGCTACTCAGCAACTACATGGACTTCAACCGCTGAAGGTTCCATGACAGCTTATTGTATAACCGGGAATTATGCCAGCAGCATTATAAATACTCCGCCAGCTGAAAGAGGAATGGGATATTCTGTGCGTTGTACTCAGGATTATTAAGTGATATTGGGAGGGTGAGTACATGAAGATCAAGAGGGATTACTCGCTTCACTCGTGATACCTCGCGGGGAAGTTTCAAAGGCATCAGATAAATCCGCCTTGCGGCATTTTTTGTTTAATATGGGATTATTTCATGATCCCATTCGAGAGAACCTGCAGAGCTTAAATGACCCTTCGGGTCTTTTTTATTTTTCCTCATCGCCTTCAGAAAGCTTGCTTTCTTCGGCGATTCAGTAAAATAAAAAACCCCGCATTCTGCGGGGCATTTAAGCTCTGCGGAGAAAGAGGGATTCGAACCCCCGGTCCCGAGTTCTCGGGACAACGGTTTTCAAGACCGCCGCATTCGACCACTCTGCCATTTCTCCATAATGTCAATTTCCTCCTGTTAATGAAAGACTGCCGTATTTGACCACGGCGTCTATCCCGAGAACTCGGAACCATTTCTCCGCCGCAAATATAATATATTTTCAATTTTTCAGGATTTTATTTTGGCAATATCGGGTAAATATCAGAAAATCAGCATTATAGAGACATTATTAACGCGATGTAAACAAAATCTGCCTCAATTTTGTGCTCAACCTTCCGACTGTTGCGGAAGCGCGACATTAACAATATTTTTGATTTTTATCCAAAAAAATGGGTATTTTAACCTAAAAACCGCACTATTTGTGGAAAAACGACAAAATAAATTTGCATATGAATTAAAATGAAATAAATTTGTATTAATAATTAAAATGGTCTAACCTTTAATTTTTATTAATTATGACAAAAAAAGATTTAGTTGCTTCAATTGCAAAAGATGCAAGCCTTACAGTTAAAGATGCAGGGAAAGCTCTGAATTCATTCGTTGTTTCAGTAGGAAGAGCTATGAAAAAAGGCCAGAGGCTCCAGCTTCCTGGTCTGGGTACTTTTAAAGTAACCAAGAGAAGTGCAAGAGTGGTCCGCAACCCGCGTACCGGTGCAAAACTTAACGTTCCCGCTAAGAAAGTTGTTAAATTCAAAGCAGCTCCTGCTCTCGACAAAGGTCTTTAATCTTTAAAAGAAGAAATTGCTGAGGGGTGTTAGTTCACCCCTTTTTTATTTTCAAACAAAATTCAATTGATAAAATTTGTGAAAGTTTTTTTATTACTTTTGGCTTTGATAACCCGGCCTAAACCGTAACTGATGAATTGTATTATTGTCGACGACGATAAGATAAGCTGTAAGATACTGGAAGGGTATGTGAACAAATCAACTTCACTCAACCTGATAGGTATATTCAACGATTCAGTCGACGCAAGAAACATTCTAACAAAACGTCAGGATATAGACCTGATAATACTCGACATCCAGATGCCGGAAATGGATGGTTTCGATTTTATCGGGAGCCTCGATTACCCTCCCAATATAATAATAGTATCAGCGGCTGAACAATATGCCGTGAGAGCTTTCGACTTCAACGTTGTCGATTACCTCCTTAAACCTGTCTCTTACGGAAGATTCTGCAAAGCCATCGACAAAACCATCAGGTATTTCTCACGCAAGGAAGCGGCAAATACGGGCGACGAGGAGATATTCATCAAGAAGGGCTCATCCCTTGTAAAACTGAAACTGAAGGACATAATATATATTGAAGCTCTTGAAAACTATGTCACACTCACGACACACGATGACAAGTTCACGATACACTTTACGATGAAAGCCATTGAGAACCAGCTTCCTTCCGGCATCTTCATAAGGGTACACAGATCGTACATCATCAATAAGAGCATGATCCAGACAATAAAGGAGAATTCCCTTGACCTTATAGTCGGAGATACATTGAAAAGCATACCCGTCGGCAAATCATTCAGAGATACCCTTCTGAATGACATAAACGTGATGGCCAGATAACACCTGTTTCTCATATGCTTACCAACCGTCAACTCTTCCTTCTTCACCTTGGGCAGACCTCAGCTGAACCATTGATGCTTGAGATAACAAAAGCCGAAGGTGTTTTTATGTACGGACCATCGGGAGAGAAATACCTTGACCTCATCTCAGGAGTGTCAGTGAGCAATACCGGGCACAGGCATCCACGGGTGACAGAAGCCATTAAGGCACAGACAGACTCTTACCTGCACCTTATGGTTTACGGCGAGATGATCCAGAGCCCGCAGGTCAAATATGCAGAACTCATTGCTTCAATCCTTCCTTCAACCCTCAATACCTGCTATTTTGTCAATTCGGGAAGCGAAGCCGTGGAAGGCGCACTTAAACTTGCAAAGAGATACACAGGCAGAAGCAGGATAATTTATTTCAAGAACTCATATCACGGAAGCACTCATGGCGCCCTCAGCGTACAGGGCAGCGAGAAATACAGAAGTGCTTTCAGACCATTACTGCCTGACACCATGCAGATCAGCTTCAACGATTTTTCATCGCTTGATGCCATTGATGATGACACAGCCTGCGTGATAACCGAGCCCGTCCAGGGTGAGGCAGGGGTTATTGATCCCGCAGAAGGTTTCCTGGAGGAGATCAGGCAAAGATGTTCAGAAAACCGGGCACTCCTTATATTTGATGAAGCCCAGACCGGATTCGGAAGGACAGGTTTCATGTTTGCCATTGACAGGTTCGGCATTGTCCCCGACATACTTGTACTGGCAAAAGCCCTCGGCGGAGGGATGCCTCTGGGCGCATTCATTTCGTCAAAAGAGATAATGTCGACACTGATCACGAATCCTCAGCTGGGACATATTACGACTTTCGGCGGGCACCCGGTATGCTGTGCAGCAGGTCTGGCATCACTTAAGGTGATAATGGAAGAGAATCTGATTGCAAAATCTGCCGGGAAGTCAGATATTTTTAAACGGGAACTCAAACATCCCCTGATAAAAGAGGTGAGGGGAGAAGGACTGCTCCTGGCAGTACGTCTCTCTGAACCCCGGTTTGTTCAGTATGCAATAAAACATGCTCCCTCACATGGCATAATTCTTGATTATTTTCTTTTCTGCGATGATGCCTTCAGGATAACTCCTCCTCTGGTAATCAGTGAGGAAGAGATATATGCGGCCTGCAGTCAGGTTAAAGTACTGCTCGATGAGGCAATGAAAAACACCGGGAAAGGATGAGACAAAAAGCATATTTTATAAT
>CAYNGW010000195.1:0-4214 GCA_964396955.1 uncultured Rikenellaceae bacterium
ACAGACGACCCCTTGCACCCCATGCAAGTGCGCTAGCCAACTGCGCCACACCCCGCTTTGTACGCCGTAGCCTATCCTGAGCTTGCCGAAGGATGGCGAAGGCGTACCTAAATAAACCTCCGCAAAAATAATCAACAATTCCGATTATGCAAAAAGCAATCCCTTACTCCTTATAACACAAAATCAAGCAGCTTTTTCACCACCCCTGCCAGCAGAATTGCGAAGAGGATTTCCAGAAAACATATAGCCATTGCTTTCTTCCACCCGTATTCTTTCCACAGAACGGAAATTGTTGCAACGCACGGAACATAAAACATGCTTACGACTGCAAGTGTGATCATCTGTTGTGGTGTAAGCACCTCTGCGAAATCAGCAGTTCCAAGGTATGCAGCCAGCATAACAAGAATCAGTTCTTTACGCAGAATCCCGAAAATAAGCAAAATGCCTGTAATTGAAGGAAGTCCCAGCCATGTAACGGTTACCGGGTTTAAAAACAAGGATATAGCCGGCATCCATCCTGCCAAATTAATTGCCTGGATTACAACTCCTGAAATAATAACCAGCGGAGCAGCAATAAAGACGAACTCCTTCAAAGCATCCCATGTCTGATACATTATTGTTCTTAATTGCGGTGTTTTGTAATCAGGCATCGGCATAATAAGTTCCACCGGTTCCCCGAGTAAAAGTTTTGAAGATATTTTACCAACAATAAAAACCACTATCATAGCAAAAACATATAATCCCAAAGCCCATAACAGGCCGACATACTTGCCCACAAGCCCGAAAACAATTACAGATACAGCCGAACATGGGATAAGTGTAACCAGAACAGCAGTAATAAACCTTTCACGCTTTGATTCCATGATACGGCACGAGAGACAACCCGGGACATTACATCCGAATCCGATTATAAATGAAATGCAGCCCTTGCCGTGAATACCCATTTTGTGCATCAGGTTATCCATCAGGAAAGAGATACGGGCTATATATCCCCAGTCCTCCAGAACGTATAATATTATATAAAAAGGTAAAATATATGGTAAAGCAATCTGGATAAGGGCAAGGACGCTTTCAATTGCCGACCATACAAGAGCGGAAAGGAATGTAGTACCTATATTAATGTTCCACCACTCATGCCATCCCTGGAATACTGTATCCAGACTTGAAGAGAGCCAGTTTCCGAAACTGAAAACCGTGAGGAACATTCCTCCCAGGATCAATATCATAACAAGATAGCCAGTGAATTTATGTGTGGTTATGATATCCAATCTTTCATTTAAAGACATTTTCCTGTGAGGAGCAATTTTTACTATTTCTCTCGTTATCTGTGATGCAAGATGGCTCCTTTCATCAGCTATAACGATGGAAGAATCATGCCCGTGAATATCTTCCAGATTTCTGCTGAGCTGTTCTGCTTTTTCAATGACTTCGGGTTTCTTTTCCCGGACTGATCTCAGTATATCTCTATCCTTCTCCAGAAGCTTGATTGCAATCCATCTTGCCGGATACGGCAGATTGATATCCTGCAGAATTACTGATAATTGTGCAATGCAATTTTCTATTTCTTTGCCATACCGGGAAATTATGCAATCTTTCTTCCCCTCTTTCAATTCGATTACCTTATCGATCACATCTGTTAAACCTGAACCGCGGGAAGCAACAGTCGGTATAACGGGGACATTTATTATATCCTGAAGTTTTTGAAAATCAATTGTGATGCCTTTTTTCTTTGCCAGGTCAATCATATTCAGAACCAGAATAACAGGACATTCAAGCTCTAAGAGCTGAAGCGTAAAAATCAGGTTTCTTTCAAGATTTGTTGAATCAACAATATCTATTACAAAGTCGGGATGATGATGAATGATATATTCACGGGATATTACCTCCTCAACAGAGTAGGTCGTTAAAGAATAAATACCCGGCAAATCGAGAACGTCAATTGTATAACCGTTATAGAATAGAGTTCCTTCACATTTTTCAATTGTCTTCCCTGCCCAGTTGCCTATATGCTGATGAAGTCCCGTCAGATAATTAAAAACGGCAGATTTTCCGGAATTTCCCTGTCCTGCCAGTACAATATTGATCTTTTTTTCATCAGTCATTTAACACTACTATTATTTTTAATGCAAGTCCCCTGCCCAGAACCAGCCGGGAACCACATACTTCAATCTGCACCGGACCAGAGAACAATGTCCTTCTGATAACTTTTATCATTGTTCCTGTGGTCAGTCCCAGGTCTGCCAGCCGCTTTGTCATACCTCTTCCGCCGATTATTGAAACGATTATTCCTGACTGTCCGTCCTCAAGTTCACTCAGACTTATTTTGTCTCTTTTTTTGATCATTTTACAGATTGATATATGAACATATATTCAATTATACTTTTAAAAAAATCATTTCTCCTCAACGTGCCTTAATCCTTCCGCAAAAAGATTGTTAATATGCTTATCATCAAGTGAATAATAGGTTACTTTACCTACTTTATTGTATTTTACCAGCTTCATGTTCCGTAATGTTCTCAGCTGGTGAGATATAGCGGAATTTGTTGTTCCGATGATAGCAGCAATATCGCGGACGCATAATTCATTTTCCTGGCATAAGGCATATATGATTTTTGTCCTTGTAGGATCACTCATTGCTTTAAATGTCTCGGCCAGGTAATGGAAGAATCTTTCGGATTTCATGTTCTTCTTTACAGACCTGACCTTTTCTTCTTCTACAAAGGATATCCCGCGAGTAACTGAACTCCCCTTTTTCATCTGATATGATATATGAACAATTGTTCAATCGTTTTACAAATATAAAATTATTTCCCGAAATAAGAAAATCCAGGAATAATTTTATCCTTTATTTCATCGTCGTTTCCCTGACAGACTGGTTTACAGGTCCGCCTGAATTCATCTTAAGCACCGGCATTTTCACGACAAATCCCTTATCAGTAAGTGTAATAAAAGTCTTTTCGCGGATAATTGGAACCTTATCGATTGTTGTGTCAGGTTTCTCAGGCCGGTTCTCTTCCGGTGCATCAGGGACACCCATGAACATCATATTCCAGTTGCCTTCTATCCATTTCACCCATTGGGTGTTTCTTGAAAACCATTGCTGCTGAGGGCCGGATGATACTCTCCCTCTAAACTTCATGTTTCACCTCGGAGTTTGTAAGCATGTATTCTCTTATTGAGGTCCTCTGTTGTCAAGAAGGTAGGAATAAAACAGAAGGTGAGCTATTTTCTGCATCTCCGGGGAACAATCACCCAGTTCCACTTTACGTTGAAGAGCCATTTCCTTCCAGTATGTCGGAAGGTAATCGATCCTGCTCACCATCCCGTCTTCAGGTCCGGGTGTACAATATTTTGTATCACATCCGGTTGTATTTATCCTTATGAAACACATGGGGCATGGTTCCGCTGAACTAAACACTGTCATCCCCGGTTTATACACATACATATTCATGTATTTTTTAGACTTGGGGCTCTTTTCAAAATTAGTCAGCAGAGTCATTTCAGCATGAAGGTCGGAACGGTCTTTCTGTATTTGGGAATTGTGTGCGGTTTTAATGATTTTTCCATTCTGGTCAATCAGCACTGCTCCTATGCCGTATCCCCCCTGCATCACACTTTTAAGAGCCTGAAGGTTTGTTTCCCTGGCGTATACATCATCTGAATATTCCGGTTCAGGAGTAAATGCTACCAGATATGTTTTAAGCTTTTCAAGAATTGTCTTTACAGGATCATCCGGTTTAATACCGCAGGGCAGGTCCACAAGCTTACTGATCAGTTCTTCCCGGGTGTGAGTAATGAAATATGCCGGATCCACCATGGTGGTGGTGGGATTGTTCTGCTGGGCGAAAGTGGTGGAAACCAGTATGATGAGGCAGGTTAATATCAGAGATTTCTTCATTCCCGTATGCTTTTAACAAGTCCAATAAACCTCAGAACTATTCTTATAAAGTTAATAAGAATCTTTAAAATAAACAATCCGGCCTCAAAAAATCAATCAATCATGCTTTGATATTTCTGATAAACACGGACATAATCCACATACATTGTGCCCGGAAATTGTGTTGTCTCATCAGGATTTTTCGGCCAGCTTCCGCCTATGGCCAGGTTAAGTATTATATAGAACGGCTTATGAAAGGCGGCGGTAAAGTTTACTGAATCCCTGATGCCGATTGCATGAAATTGTTTGTTGTCAAGATACCATTTAATACTGTCCT